>JAUTCQ010000020.1 GCA_030673845.1 Verrucomicrobiota bacterium JB022 | reverse complement strand
CCTGAGCAAGCTTCGCAGCCAGCTCGAAGCCGGTGAGATCAAGACCATCGTCAGCTATGGCGAGGACCTGATTCCCGCGGGCCTGCCGCCCGAGCTTCTGAAGAAGGCCAACGTCATTTACCTGGGCACGCACCGCAACGGCACGTCCGACCTCGCTCGTGTGCTTCTGCCGACGCTGACCGTGTTTGAAAAAACCGGCACGTTCGTCAACCAGCAGTTCCGCCTGCAAAAGTTCCACCAGGCCATTCCCGGCCCGGCTGGACTGATGCCGGATGTGTACATCCTCGATACGCTTCTGGCTGAGTGCGCCGGTGGCACGCCGTGCCGCCCCACGCTGCCTCAGCTTTGGGAGGAGCTCAGTTCCCGCGTCGAACTGCTCAAGGACGTCCAATTTAACAAAATCCCGGAAACCGGCCTGCTGCTCGACGGCTCGGCCTATGCCAGCCTGCCGTTCTGCGAAGGTCTCAGCTGGCACTACGAACCCGAAGCGGAACTGGCCGCCAGCTCGAAATTCTAAGTCATGGACTGGATCGATATTTTGCTCAAAGTCATTTATGCCCTCGTCATGGTCGCTGTAGTCATGACGATCGCCGGGTACTCCGTGCTGGCCGAGCGCAAGATTGCAAGCTGGATCCAGGGCCGTGTCGGCCCAAACCGTACCGCACTTCCGGGCTTGTCTGCATTGCCGGTGATCGGTCCGATGCTGGTTAAGCTGGGCATTTGGCAGCCGCTGGCTGACGGGGTGAAGTTCCTTTTTAAGGAAGACCCGATTCCTGGCCACGTGAAGAAGTTTTACTACGTGCTGGCGCCGATGATTTCTCTCGCTCCGGCCTTGATCACCATGGTGGTACTGCCCTTTGGTGTGTACTACGTGGATGGACAGGCCATGCCGCTGGTGCTGGCCAATGTCGACATCGGCATCCTCTTCATCCTCGCGGTCAGCTCGCTCGGCGTCTACGGCATCATCCTCGCCGGCTGGGCCAGCAACTCCAAGTATCCCTTCCTCGGCGGCATCCGCGCCAGCGCGCAGATGATCTCCTACGAACTGGCGATGGGCCTCGCCCTGCTGCCCGTGTTCATGTGGTTCGCGCCCGAAACCGGTGGCAGCCTCAACCTGTTCAACCTCGTGCAGGCGCAGGGCAACCACATGTGGGGCGTGCTTCCGGCCTGGACGATCTTCTATCAGCCGCTCGGCGCTCTCATCTTCCTCGTCTCGCTCTTTGCCGAGACGAACCGTGCGCCCTTCGACATGCCGGAATCGGAGACCGACCTCGTGGCCGGCTTCAACACCGAGTATGGCGCCTTCAAGTTCGGCCTCTTCTTCCTTGGCGAGTATACCCACATCATCATCGGCTCCGGTGTGTTTGTGACGCTCTTCCTCGGTGGCTGGAACCTGCCCTGGATCACGATGCCCGCCGGCATCCTCGGGGCCGCCCTCAGCATCCTCGTCTTCCTTGGCAAGACCTGCGCGCTGATCTTCCTCTTCATCTGGGTCCGTTGGACGCTCCCGCGCTTCCGCTACGACCAGGTGATGACCCTTGGCTGGAAGAAGCTGTTGCCGCTCGCGGTCGCCAACTTCGTCCTCTACCTCATTATCATCGCCCTCATCGAGGGTTAAACCATTTGCCCCCAACCGCCCATGGCCACCAAAGTCGTTGAACGCAAGCCGCTGAGCATCTGGGAGCGCAGCTATTTGCCGCAAGTCGTCGGAGGCTTGAAGATCACCTTCAAGAACATGTTCAAGCCGACGGTGACGCTCGAATACCCCGAGGAGCGCCCCGAAATCCCGCCGGGCTACCGAGGCGTGCCCACTCTCGTGCGCGATCCCAATGGCCGCGAGAAGTGCGTCTCCTGCCAGCTCTGCGAATTCGTCTGCCCCCCCAAGGCAATCCGCATCACCCCGGGCGAAATCCCGGAAGAGTCGGAAAGCCGCCACGTGGAGAAAGGCCCCAAGGAGTTCGAGATCAACATGCTGCGCTGCATTTACTGCGGCTTTTGCCAGGAAGTCTGCCCCGAGGAGGCGATCTGGCTGCAGGATATTTACTCCCTCTCCGGCTACAGCCGCGAAGAGATGGTCAACAACAAGCAGAAGCTCTACGAACTCGGCGGCACCCTGCCGGACCCCTATTACAAGTGGGACCGCAAGAAACAGGCCGAGCTGGAGGGCAACCCGCACCACTAGTCTCGAAGGCCGCCCCGTGCAGCTTTTTTCCTTTCAAACCTCGCTTACGGAATTTTTACTTCCCCCTCGCTGATGGTAACGGACTGGCTTTTCTTCTTCTTCGCCGCCCTGACCGTGATCGCTGGATTCCTGGTCGCGCTTTCGCGTAGCCCCGTGAATGCCGCGATGAACATGATCCTGTCGTTCATCGGCATGGCCGGCCTCTTCGTGCTGCTGGAGACCTTCTTCCTCGCGGTGCTGCAAGTGCTCGTCTACGCCGGTGCGATCGTGGTGCTGTTTCTCTTCATCATCATGTTGATCGACCCGGCCAAGCTGCCACGCCCGCGCATGCTGCCCACCTTCGGCAGCGCGATCGTCGCCGCCGGCCTCACGGTAGGCTGGTTTGTGGTGCTGCAGGCCGACACACTCGTCTTGCCCGAGCGCGTGCCCGCCGAATCCTTTGCCGGCGGCCAAGCCCCGGCAGCGACGGCCCGCGTCTTCGGCGAAGTGCTTTTTTCGCAATATCTGCTGCCTTTCGAGGTAGCGGGCGTGCTCCTGCTCATTGCCATGCTCGGCGTCATTGTGATCAGTAAAAACTACCGCCCGGCCACGACGCGCAAGGAAGGAGGCTCGGTATGATGACCGTCGGCCTCTTCCATTACCTTGCCGTCTCCGGCCTGCTCTTCATTGCCGGGATCCTCGGCGTGCTGTTGCGGCGCAACGTGCTCGTGGTCTTCATGAGCCTGGAGTTGATGCTGAGCGCCTCGATTGTGGCGCTCATCGCATTCTCGCGCTTCAACGCTACCCCTGAGAACCCCATGATGGGCGGTAACGTGTTCGTACTCTTTATTATCGCGATTGCCGCCTGCGAAGTTGCGGTCGGCCTCGCCATTATCGTCGCCCTGTGGCGCCGTCGTCAGACGGTGGACCTCGGCGAACTGAAAGGGATGAAGCAATAATGAACGACTTGTCCTCGCTGCTTTCCCTCATCCTGCTGACCCCGCTGGTCGCCGCTGCCATCATCTGGCTGCTCGGCAACAAGCAGGGCAAGGTGGCGGCCGGCATCTCCGTGCTGGCGGCCGGGATCATCATGGTGGCCTCGCTCTACCTGCTCTACGCGCAGTGGGGTGGGGAGCCTTACCACGTCGCCGTGCCCTGGCTCGAGCTCGCGCCCTTCCGCCTCGACCTCGGCTTCTACCTGAACGGCGTGTCGGCCCTGATGCTCTTTGTGGTGTCGTTCGTGGGCTTCTGGATCCACCTGTTCAGCCTCGGCTACATGGCCGACGATAATCGCAAGGCCCGCTTCTTCGGTGGCCTCTCGATCTTCATGTTCTCGATGCTTGGCATCGTGCTGGCCGAAAACCTCTTCATGCTCTTCATCTTCTGGGAGCTCGTGGGTTACAGCTCGTACATCCTCATCGGCCACTACCTGAAGACGAAGGATGCCGCCAGCGCCTCGCAAAAGGCCTTCATCGTCAACCGCGTGGGCGACTTCGGTTTCCTGCTCGGCATCATCATCACTTTCTGGACCTTCGGCACCACCAGCTTGGTGGGCCTTGAAGCGCTGCATCCCGAGGCTTCGACCCTGATCGCGCTGCTGCTCTTCTGCGGCGTGCTCGGCAAGTCGGCCCAGATGCCGCTGCACGTGTGGCTGCCGGACGCGATGGCGGGCCCGACCCCCATCTCGGCGCTCATCCACGCCGCCACGATGGTCGCGGCCGGCGTGTTCCTCCTCGCGCGGACCTACTTCCTCTTTACGCCCGAAGCCCTGACCGTCGTGGGCTGGGTGGGCACGATCACCGCCGTCTGCGCCGCCTTCTGGGCCTTCGCGCAGAACGACATCAAGAAGATCCTCGCCTACTCGACGCTCTCGCAGCTCGGCTACATGGTCGCGGCCTTCGGCTTCGGCACGCTTTACGGCCTCAGCCAAGGCGATGCTCACGGGGCTGGTCACCACGGCCACGCCGTCTGGTACGGCCTCGGCGCGGCCATGTTCCACCTGACGACGCACGCGTTCTTCAAGGCGCTGCTGTTCCTCGGGTCAGGCTCGGTCATCCATGCCTGCCACCACGAGCAAGACATCTGGAAGATGGGCGGCCTGGCCAAGAAGATGCCGATCACCACGATCACCTTCCTGCTCGGCACGCTCGCGCTCGCCGGCATCCCGTATCTGGCTGGCTTCTTCAGTAAAGACGCCATCCTTTACGTGGCCAAGGAAGCCTGCTTCCCCGCCTTTATCATCCTGACGATTACCGCAGTGATGACGGCCACCTACATGGGGCGCCTCTTCTACATCGCCTTCCTGGGCAAGCCCCGCAGCGAACATGCGGAGCACGCCCACGAATCGCCGTGGACGATGGTGCTGCCGCTCGTCGTGTTGGCCGTGTTGGCCGTCGTGGGTGGTTACGCCGCGCAACTGCCGGTCTACGCCCCGGCGGTGAAGGAGTTCCTCGCCTCTGCTGTGCCGCACCCCGGCGCCAGCGACGCCACGCTGATGCTGATCATCTCGGCGGTCGCTTCTCTCGGCGGTCTCGGCCTGGCCTTCGTCATCTGGGGCCCGAAGAGCACCGAAGACGCGCTGGCCGCCAAGGCCAAGCCACTTTGGGCGCTCTCGCGCAGCAAGTTCGGCTTCGACGAGGCCTACCTGTGGTACGTCAACCAAGTCCAGGCCCGCGTCGCTGGCATCATGGACTTCCTCGACACCTTCCTGATCTCGGGCATCGGCACCCGCATCCTGCCAGCCGGCGTCGTCGGCGGGTTGGGCATGCTGTTCCGCCGGATGCACACCGGTAACGCGTCTGCCTACGTCTGGTGGTTCTTCGGCGGGGTCATCCTGTTCTTCGCCCTGGCCACCCGCGGCTTCACCTACCTCTTCTAAAGCCATGCCGCCGCTCGCATTTTTCCCCGCCCTCAGCGGCTTCCTCGAAGCCACGCACAGCGCCTCGCCTTCGTTGGCCTCGCTGCACATGCTGCTGGCCATCCTCGTGCCTGCCGTTTGCGCGCTGGTGATCGCCTTTGGTGGCAGCAAGCTGCCCCTTGGCGCGACCAAGCTCGTTGCGTGGATCGGTTTTGCCGTGCCTGCCTGGTGCGCCCTCTGGGTCGCTGCGACCTACGTGTCCGTGGCCGAAGCCGGTGAGTATCAATTCCTCTGGCAGGCCGACCTCGGCCTCGCCCAGTCCCTCGGCATCCAACTGATGCTGGGCATCAACGGCATCAGCGCCCCGATGTATGTCCTCGCAGGCATCGTCGGCCTCGCCGCCGGCGCCTACGCCATCGGCAGCAAAGTGGAGCGCCAGCCGCTCTACCTTCTCTTGCTGCTGGTGATGCAAAGCGGTCTGATGGGCATCTTCAGCTCCGTCGACCTCTTCTTCTATTACTTCTTCCACGAGTTCGCGCTCATCCCGACCTTCATCCTCATCGCGATGTGGGGCCGCACGCTCTCCAGCCGCAAGGTGGTCGCGATGGAGCTGACGATCTACCTGACGCTCGGCGCGATGATCACGCTCGGGGGCCTCGTCGCCCTCTACGTGACCAGTGGGGCGACCGCCTTCAACCTCATCGCGCTGCAGGAAGCGCTCGCGACCGGCACCGCGCCGACGCAGATCTTCCTGCTGTTGCTGATCGGGTTTGGCATCCTCGTGTCGCTCTTCCCCTTCCACACTTGGGCGCCGCCCGCGTACTCGACGGCTCCCGCGCCCGCAGCCATGCTGCACGCCGGGGTGCTGAAGAAGTTCGGCCTCTACGGCCTCATCCAGATCGCCGTGCCGCTGCTGCCCTCGGGCCTCGCCGGCTATGGCGAGCTCCTGATGTGGCTCGCGCTCGGCAACGTGCTGATCATCGGCCTCGTGACCATCGCGCAAGACGACCTCAAGCGCATGCTCGGTAATGCCTCCGTCATGCACATGGGCTACGCCTTCCTCGGTATTTACGCCTTCAGCGTGATGGGTGCAGGTGGTGCCGTGCTCATGATGTTTGCCCACGGCCTCTCCGTTGCGCTCCTGTTCCTCCTGGCCGACGCCGTCGAGCGCCGCGGCCAGACGGGCGACATGCGCGAGCTGGGTGGTATGGCGCAAACGGCCCCTGTTCTCTGTGGTCTGTTCATCGCCGCCACCATGGCCAGCATCGGCCTGCCCGGCTTCGCCAACTTCTGGGGCGAACTGGTGATCTTCACCGCCCTCTGGCAAAGCCCGCACCCGTGGGTGGCCGTGGCCGCCATTGCCGGTATCGTCATTTCCGCCATCTACGCCCTGCGCGCGGTGGCCCGCATCTTCTTCGGCGAGCCCAAGGCTGCCCTGGCTGGCACGGGCGACCTCGAAGGTTGGGAAAAGTGGCCTGCGCTGCTGCTGCTCGCCGTCTTGCTGGCGGTCGGCATCTGGCCCCGCGGCTTCTCCGATCAACTGGATGCGGCGCTGGCCAAGCAATACCCGGTCAACGACGCCCCGGTCGCGACAGCCACCGTCACCGATCACGCCCACTAGAGCCTGACCATGGACGCACAATTGCAGATCCTTTCCGAATTATCGAGCAGCCACCATTGGTCGTGGCTCTTGCCCGAAATTATCCTCGCGGCCCTCGCCCTCGTGCTGCTCGCCGTCGAGCTCTTCGTGCCGAAGAGCGACCGCTGGCTGCTGCGCATCGCCATTGGTGGCCAGGCTGCTATCTTCGCGGGCCTGATCTTCGCCTATTGCACTGGCAAGCTGCCGACGAGCGATGTTGCGCTGTTCGCCGGGGCCATTCAGCCCAGCGACATCGGGCACCTGATGCGCATTTTCTTTGTGGGCTGCTCCACGCTGGTGTGCTTCATCGGCTATCTGTACCTGCAGAACCGCCCGCTGGCCCGCGCCGAGTTTTATCACCTGGTGATGATCATCACGGCTGCGATGATGCTGCTCGCGCAGACGACTCACTTCGTGTCGTTCTTTGTGGCGCTGGAGACCGTCACCATCGGTTTCTACATCCTCGTGGCGTATGGCCGCAACAGCAGCTTCTCTCTTGAGGCAGGCCTGAAATACCTGATCATGGGCGGCTTTAGCTCGGGCTTGCTGCTGTTCGGTATCGTATTGCTTTACGGCGCCGCCGGTAACCCCGATGGGGTGGGCACGGCCATCGATCCCTTCCAGTTCGACCAGCTCGGCAGCTTCATCGCCCAAAACACCGGCAACCCGCTGGTGGTGATCGGCGCGCTGCTCGTGGTGGTGGGTATCTGCTTCAAGATCGGCAGCTTCCCCTTCCAATACTGGATCCCCGACGTCTACCAAGGTGCGCCGACGCCGACGACTGCGTTCCTCGCCGTTTCGTCCAAGTCGATGGGCTTCTTCCTGCTCTACGCCTTGCTGACCGGCCCGTTCCTCGCGCTGGAAGCTACGATGGTTCCGATCATCGGGATCATGACACTGCTCACCATCGCATTTGGTAATATCGCTGCCATTGGCCAGCAAAACGTGAAGCGCGTGATGGGCCTCTCCGGGGTCGCGCACGCCGGTATCCTGCTCGTGGGTATTCTCGCCGCGATGCGCGGGGTCGACTGGGCCTTCGCTGCCGTGTTCTTCTACCTCGTCACGTATGCTCTGGCCTCGTTCGCCGTCTTTGGCGTCATGGCCCACGTTGCGACGGGTGAAGATGCCGCGCAAGACCGCGACCTCTACCTCGGCCTCATGCAGCGCTCGCCCTTCCTGGGCGGCATCCTCGCAGTGGGCCTCGGCTCGCTCGCCGGTATCCCGCCGCTGGCCGGTTTTGTGGCCAAGGCTGCGATCATCGTCGCCGCCTTTCAGGCCAAGCTTTACCTGCTGGTGGCCTTCGTGCTGATCGGTGTGGTGATCTCGATCTACTACTACTTTGGCTGGCTGCGTGCCGCCGTTTCGGCTCGCCAGCCGGAGCTGCAGGGCGAGCCCGCGCCGATCCTTGTGCCGACGTTTGGCAGCCGTGCGCTGCTGACCGGGTTGGCGCTCGCGAGCGTCGTGCTGGGCCTCTACCAAGGCGGCCTGCTTTCGTAGGGCAGGCCGCGCACAGTTCAAGTTTCTGACTCTCGGGGAGTGGGCGTATGTCTCACTCCCCGATGATTTTTACGAGGGCGCGCTTTCGGCGTTTACCGTCCATCTCGTAATAAAAGATCTGCTCCCACGGGCCGAAGTCCAGCTTGCCCTCGGTGATCGCCACCACGACCTCGCGGCCCATGATGGTGCGCTTGAGGTGCGCGTCGGCATTGTCCTCAAAGCCGTTATGGGCGTATTGCTCGTAAGGCTTCTCGGGCGCCAGCTTCTCCAGCCACTTGTCGTAGTCGGCATGCAGGCCGCTCTCGTTGTCGTTGATGAACACACTGGCGGTGATGTGCATCGCGTTGACGAGACAGAGGCCTTCGGTGATGCCGCTCTCGGCCAGACATTCCTCCACCTGCGGGGTGATGGGGATGATCTGTCGACGTTGCGGGGCGTTGAACCACAGCTCTTTGCGGTAGGACTTCATCCAGGCAAGCTTGACGCCTTTTCCCTGCTTCGCAACGTGTGAGCCCACCTTGAGGGATCGCCGGGGCCGCCTCTGAAGCTTTTGCAAACCGCTTCTCAGGCGCAGGTGCGCGCGTGGTAGTGGCGGATCTGGAACTCCGGCTCGTCGCGCAAGACCGCCTCCAGCATGAAGTGCTCCTCGAACTCCGGGAAATAGGCGTCGCCCTCGGCCAAGCGCTTGACCACCGTCAGGTAGAGGTCGCCCACGTCGGGCAGGGCCTGCCGGTAGATTTCCTCGCCGCCAAAGATCCAGATATCGCCCCGGGCATCGAAGACGCGCAGAGCATCGAGCGATGGCAGCACAGTGCAGCCCTCGATCTCTCTCGCGCTTCGGCTGATGACCACGTTTTCGCGCTGGGGCAGGGGACGACCAAGCGATTCGAAGGTCTTGCGGCCCATCACGATGGTTTGGCCGCGCGTGCACTGCTTCACCCACTTGAAGTCCTCCGGCAGGTGCCAGGGGATTTTGCCGTGGTGGCCGATCACGCCGTTTTCGGACATGGCGGCAATGGCTTTCCAGGGGGGCTGCGGCATGGCTAGACGGCGACGGGGGCCTTGATGGCGGGGTGAGGGTCGTAGCCCGTGAGCGTGAAGTCTTCGTAGCGGAACTGGTCCAGCTCCGTGCGCTCGGGGTTGAGGTGCATCTGGGGCAGCGGGCGCGGTTCGCGCGAGAGCTGCTCGTTCACCTGATCGAGGTGGTTCAAGTAGATGTGGGCATCGCCCAGCGTGTGGATGAACTCGCCCGGTTTGAGGCCCACCACCTGGGCCATCATCAAGGTCAGCAAGGCGTAGCTGGCGATGTTGAAAGGCACGCCGAGGAAGAGGTCGCCGCTGCGCTGGTAAAGCTGGCAGCTCAGCTCGCCCCGGCTTTGGTTGACCCAAAACTGGAAGAGTGCGTGGCAGGGGGGCAGCGCCATCTGGTCGACCTCGCCCGGGTTCCACGCCACCACCATCAGGCGGCGGCTGGCCGGGTTTTTGCGCAGGCCTTCCACCACCTGGCGTATCTGGTCGATCGCCTGACCGTCGGGGGCTCGCCAGTCGCGCCATTGGGCCCCGTAGACCCGGCCAAGGTCGCCTTTTTCATCGGCCCACTCGTCCCAGATGCGCACCTTGTTTTCCTGCAGGTAGCGCACGTTGGTATCGCCTTGCAAAAACCAGAGTAGCTCGTGGATGATGCCGCGCAGGTAGACTTTCTTCGTCGTGAGCAGCGGAAAACCCTGCCGCAAGTCGTAGCGGCATTGGGCCCCAAAATACGAAAGGGTGCCGACGCCCGTGCGGTCCATCCGCCGGTCGCCGTTTTCGAGCACGTGCCGCAACAAGTCGAGGTATGCCTGCATGGGCATGAGATTTAGGCACGAAAGCGGTGGCAGGTCCAGTCCTTTGGACCGGCGCGGGGCACCATATTGCTTGCCATCGGGCCTCGCGCGCGCATAGTAAGCATCTCGTTTAGAGCTGCTTCTGCTTCGTTTGTGGTCTCCCGATTCTGTCTACTGGCGCTGCGCCGTCCCCGATGAATTCCTTCCGAGTCGTTACTTTCAACATGCAGTATGGGCAGGTCTGGGATGCTGCTGACCCCGACAACGCCCCGATCGACCTCAAGGCAAGCGCGCAGGTGTTACTGGCGCAGGATGCCGATATTATTTTCCTGCAGGAAGTCGAGCGCGTGCAGCTCGACGACATGCAGGCGCAGCCACCGCCCAACTATTCGCGGCTCAAGGAGCTGCTGCCCGGCTATCACAGCGTATTTTCTTACCCCCGCTACGACGATGCGGAGCTGCCCTTCGGCTTTGGGCAGGCGATCTTTTCCCGCACGCCCGTTGAGGAAGTGGAGCGCATCGACCTGCCGCCGCCCGACCTGGAATTCGACTTCTACGGCGCTCCGACCCGGCCTACTGCCCGCCTGATGCTCTCGGCGACCACTCAACTGGCGGGGCGACGCGTGCGGCTCTTCAACGCCCACCTGCAGGCGTTTTTCATCATCAACCACAGTAGCGATGCCCACCGGGGGCAGCGCGACAAGGTGGAGGCTTACCTGCGCGACTCCGAGCTGCCGACCATTCTGGGGGGCGACATGAATTCGGCCCCGCGCGAGAGTCTCGTCCAGCAATTCGTGCAGGCCGGTTATCAGGCGGCTCAAACGCAGCAGATTACGTGGAAGCGCATGCCCTACGTGCTCGACCACCTTTTCTACAACCGCCTCCTGCGCGTGGAAGCCTGCGAGGTGGTGCCGACCGATGCGGCCGACCATGAGCTGCTGCGGGCCGATTTCCGCTTTGCCGACTAAAGCCTAGTTGCGGCGGATGCGGTCCTTTTCTGCTTCGCGCTCGGCCTCAAGGGCCTTGCGGTCGCGGCGCCAATGCTCATCGGTCTCCTGGATCGAAGCGATGTCGCGTTGGGCGCGGGCGTTGGCCAGTTTCTTCTGGCGCATGATATCCAGCTCGGCCAGGCGGGCCTGAATCTTGCGATCCACTTCGGCAATCGCGGTCTTTTGCGCCTCGGTCAACGGCTTCTCCTGACCGTCGGAGGGGTCGCGGAAACGTTCCATAGCCAAGTCATAAGCCGATTTCATATCCTCATTCATACTGGCTGGGATGAAGCTGGCAAGCCGCTAACATCAGTCAAGGTTTTATCCCGGCCGGTAGCTGAGGCAAACTATACACGCCAGGCTCCAGATGACCGGGAAGAACCACGCGATACGCCCCGGGGGAGTTACGTGTTTTTTCCTCACGATCAAAAAGAAGAAAAGCCCAACGCTCCCCGCCATACAGACCCACCCGGCGAGGTCGAAATACCAGCTGCGCCGTTCGGTGCTGAGCGGCCACGAGACAAATAAAGCGATGGTGCGGTTCATGGCATCGAGCAGCAGCCACGCCGCGTGGGCAAAGAAGTGCGCGAGCGGTGCCGCCCCTGCCAGGCCCAGCAAGACGACCAGCACACCCGCTGCCACCGCGAGGCTCGCCAGCGGGGCCAGCACCACATTCAGCAGCCACGCCCCCGGGCTCGACACCTCGAAGTAGAGCAGCGAGAGCGGCCAACTGGCGAGCGTGGCGGCGAGGCTGATGCTCAAGGCGCTCCACAGACCGCGCACGATGTTCTGCCGCCAGTGGTGGTGCCACTTCCAGTCCTGCCGCGGCAACCACGGGAAGAGCAGCCAGCGCTCTTGCCCCCAGCGGGCGAGCGGCACCCCGTAGAGGATGATGCCCGCCGCCACCAGATACGAGAGCTGGAAGCCCGGCGTCCACAGCTGGCGCGGATCCCACAGCAGCACGAGCACGGCGCTCCCGACCAACGCGGGCAGAGAAGCCGCTTGGCGGCGGGTGAGCGTGGCGAGGCTCCAGAAGCCGATCATCAGGCCCGCGCGCACGGCAGAGGCCGCCAGCCCGGTCGCCCAGATATAAAGCGCGAGCAGGAGCAGGGCGGTGATCGTGCGGGTGCCCGTGCGCAGCCGCAACACGCGCAGGAGCAAATCGAGCGTGGCCGCAACCGCCGCGACGTGCAGACCGCTGATTGCAAAGTAATGAAGCGTACCCGACGCGATGAAGTTTAGGCGCTCCTGCGGCGGCAACAGCTCCGTCTCACCCAACAGCATGGCCGCAAGCATCCGGCGGGCCGGCGTGTCGGCGAAGCCCTGCGGCATCAGCGCGCGGCGCAGGCGGTCATGGGCCGCCCCTTGAGCCTGTGCAAACCACGAGGGTGGGGCGGCCTTTTCGACATGGCGCAAGCGGTCGAGTGCCAGCGGCACGCCCTGCCGCTCCAGATAGCGCCCAAAGCCGCCTTCTGCATCCCGCGCTGCCAACACGCCCGTAATCGCATAGCGTGCGCCCAGCTCGACCTCCCGACCCCGAGGCCATTCGAAAACGATCCGGTAGCCCTGCAGCGGTGTCTCGACCCCGGAGGTTTGGACCAGGCGGGCCAAGCCCCGTTGCGGCTGGTCGGGCCGGTAGTGATTGAAAAGGCGCTCGATCTGGACGGTGGCGACGATCTCGCGTGGTGGTAGGCCTTCCCAGCCCTCCGGTAAGGTTGGGGCCCGGCGGTCCAGGTAATAAGTGAGGCTCAGGCATGCGATTGCGGTCAGGCACAGCCCGGCAAAGGCCCGCGTCGAAAGCCGGTCGCGCCACGTCAGCACCGCCAGGGGGCCAAGCAACGCAATCGCGAAGACGAGCGGCACCCACATGGGCAGGCTTGGCCACTGCTCACCCGCGATGTAACCGGCCAGCAGCGGCAGCAGCACCCAGAGCAATGGGGTGCGCCAAAGGAAGGGCCGCCCGGGTTCGTTAGTGGTTGATGTAGCGACGTCCATCGACCTGCAACGGCTGGGCGAGGGTCCGGTGCAGGTAGGTGAGTGCTTCCGCTACCGCCAGCTCCAGCCGGTAGCCCTTGGCGAGTTCGGCGGCCACCGCGCTGGCGAGCGTGCAACCGCTGCCATGGGTGTCTACCCCGTCGATGCGCAGGTGGCGAAACTCCCGCTGCTCGCCGTCGCCCCAATGCAACACATCCACCAGCTCGGCCTCGCCTTCCAGGTGACCGCCCTTCAGCAGCACTGCGGTGCCGAAAAGCTTGGCCAGCTTTGCCGCCGCGCGCCCCATGTCGGCCTTCGTCTCCGGGCGCCAGCCGAGCAGCACCTTGGCCTCGTCGAGGTTGGGCGTGATGACGGTCGCCAGCGGCAGCAGTTCTTCGCGCAGGGCCTCGATCGCCTCCTCCTGCAGCAGCACGGCACCGCTGGTCGAGACCATCACCGGGTCGATCACGATGGGGATCTCCACCTCCCGCAAAAAGCCCGCGACCAACCGGATCACGCGCTCCGAGAACAGCATGCCCGTCTTGATCGCCTTGAGGTCGAAAAAGCCGTGCAGCGCCTTCCACTGCGCCTCGATGAATTCGCTGCTCAGCTCCTCGATGGCGAGCACCGCGTCCGGGTTCTGGGCCGTGAGGTTAGTGATGAGCGTGGTGCCGAAGGTGTTGCGGGCCGCAAAAGTCAGCAAGTCGGCCTGGATGCCGGCACCGCAACCGGAGTCGGTCGTGGCGATACTGACCACTGCAGGAAGGATTTCGGGAGACATCTTGCTCATGAAACCGCATTCACCCCTTGTCAGCAAGTGCGCAATACGGCATGGATAGAGCATGTCGTCAGGTGAACAAACAGACATGTTTGGCGAGCCGCCCAGTGCTCGTAGCCAAGGCCCCGCCGTACCCGTGCCGGCAGAAGGCGCTACGCCCCCCGCCCGGTTGCCGTTGGCGGCGCGGATGCGGCCGCGTTCGCTGGCGGAGGTGGCCGGGCAACGCCACCTGCTGGAGGACGGCTCGCTGCTACCCCGGCTGATCGCGACCGATACCTTTGGCAGCGTGCTGTTTTATGGTCCGCCGGGTTGCGGCAAGACGACCATGGCCGAGGTGATTGCGCACGAGACCAAAAGTCGGTTCCTGCGCCTCAACGCCGTGCTTTCGAATGTGGCCGAGCTGCGGGACATGTTGCGCTATGCCCGTTCCCGGCCCGAGGAGCGCGTGATCCTCTTTATCGACGAGATCCACCGCTTCAACAAGGCCCAGCAAGACCTGCTGCTCCCCGACGTGGAGGCGGGGCATGTGCGCCTGATCGGTGCTACGACCCATAACCCCGGCTTTTACGTCAACCCGCCTCTGCTCAGCCGCAGCCATCTCTTCAAGCTCGAACCGGTGCCGCTCGACGATGTGGTGACGGTGCTGGAGCGGGCGCTGGTGGACACCGAGCGCGGCCTGGGCAACATGCGGGTGACGGCGGAGGAGGGTGTGCTGCGCTCTCTGGCCAAGCTGTGCGACGGCGATCTGCGCCGTGCCTTGAACGCGCTGGAAACGCTGGTGCTGGCTGCCGGGCTGGCCAGCCGGATCGACGAGCAGGCGCTGGAGGCCTTTGCGCGCGAGCGGCAGATCCGCTACGATGCGGACGAAGACGAGCACTACGATACCGCCTCGGCCTTCATCAAGAGCATGCGCGGCGGCGATCCCGATGCGGCGCTCTACTGGCTGGCGAAGATGTTGATCGGGGGAGAAGACCCTCGCTTCATCGCCCGCCGGTTGGTGATCTTTGCCTCCGAAGACGTGGGCATGGCCGATCCGCGCGGGCTTTCGCTGGCCACCGCCACCTTCCAGGCCTGCGAGCAAGTGGGCCTGCCGGAGTGCGAGCTGAACCTCGCCCACTGCGTCGTTTTCCTCGCCACCTGCCCCAAAAGCAATTCCACCACGTTGGCGATTGCCGAGGCCAAGGCTGCTATCCGCAAGGAAGGTCTACAAGGTGTGCCTCTGTGGTTGCGCGATGCCCACACCAAGCTCAACAAGTCGTTCGGCCACGGGGCTACCTACCAGTACAGCCACGAATTTGCGGAAGGCATCAGCGGGCAGGAATATATGGAGCGCCCGCAGCAGTTTTACCGCCCCAAGGTCAACGGGGCGGAACAGCATGTGGCGGAACGTCTGGCGCGGTGGAGGCAACTGAAGAAACAACGTCGGTCCGAGGACGCTTCCTGACAGGGTTCTTCCGCAGCTCGTAGAAACGTGCCACCGCCCACAACAGGGTGAGGCAGGCCAGGTAGTAGCCCGTGATCGACCACATGCTCGGCTGGTAAACGTGCACCCAGGTGACGCCGATCACCGCCAGCGGTACGTGCGCGGTAAAGACGGGGAGGGATTGACGCCCGATTACGTTGAGGAAGCGGAAAGGCGGCAGCGCCGGCAGACGCGGCGGGCTGAAGCTCATGACAAAGACCACCATCGCGGCGAGGTTCAGCACCCGACCGGGCGCGAGGTGCCACTTGTCCATCACCGGGTAGATCGCGTGCGACCACATGGGCTCTAGGTGGGGCAGGGCATGCCGCAATGCCATAAAGCCGACCACCGCCACCAGCGAGACCAGCGCCCAGCGGCGCGGTACGCGCAGGGCTTGGCCGGTGCGTTCGCGAGCCAGCCATTGTTGTTGACCGAGAAAGAGGCCGCCCAACCACAGGGCCTGCCACGCAAATATGTCGAACGCGCCCATGTAGACCGGCAGATGTGCCGCCAAGGCGCTTTGCAGCACGTCCTTGAGACCAAACTGCGCCGCCAGCCAGACGAGGCCGCTCACTGCCGCCAACTTCCACCAGCCATGCTCTTGCGTATGGCGCAGCACCCATGGGGTCGCCCATACACCGAGGATGTACATCGGCAGGATGTCGAAAAACGAGGGCTGGTAGAGCAAGGTGAGGCCGGTAAAGATCGCGCCCAGCGGGTCGTGCAGTACTCGGTCAAAAATCCAGGCGGTGGGCTGCGGGCTGGGGCCGATCTGCCAGGCTGCAAAGAAGCCGATCAGCAGCAAGACGGCGTGGCAGCCGTAGATCGTCAAAGCACGCTTGCTGGCGAACCGTCGGGCAAAGGCGTAACCCTTCTCCGCGATGCGCTTGGTGAAGATGACGCCGCAGAGATAAGCCGCCATAAAGACGAAGCCTTCAGCCACCGAGAGAAAGCCCACCGGCTGCACTACCCGATCGTGCCACGGGTTCGGGATGTGGTTGACCGTCATCAGCACCAGAAATAGCCCGCGGAGCACATCCAGACGGATGTCGCGACCGGGCTTGGTGGGGGCCGGTGGCGATTTGGTGGCGGTGACCGTCTGGGGTGCGAGCTGCGGCGTCGTAGCAGGAGCCATCTCAGGTTCGGCGGTGAGGGCGGGCATAGCGCTGAAGATGCAGTTTGTGTGCCGCTACAGGCTGCCCGAAGAAAGCTACCGTTCTACCCCGCTTTGCCCCGAGGGCAACCCGCAATGTGCCAGCTAGGGGATCGGCGTTCTGCATGTCGGGATAACGCTGGGCAGGCAAAATGCCCGGGCGCAAGGGCGGGTAAGCGTCGTGAGGCGGCCACTACCCTGCATTGGCCACCCTTATGCTAAAAGGCAAAGTATGGATGCAACGGAGCCGAAACTGCGCCTCGGGTGGCTACAACTGCCTTGGTATCGCCACATGCTGGCGGAGGTGCCTTATCGGCGAAGTCACCTGTTGTGCTACCTCAGTTGCCTCGCGGGCTTTGCCACCACCCTTGGGCTGGGCATAGTCGGGGTGGCGGGGATGGTTTTCGGCCTGCAAGACCCTTCCGTGCTGGGCTGCGCGCTGGCGGTGTTTGCCCTGCCGCTCTGGGGGCGACTGTTCGCCTACGGGCGCGCGCATTGGTATTTTGCCGAGATCGAGGCAGAGTCTGCCCATCCCGATGGGCTCGGGCGGATGGGCTTCCACGCTGCCCCGGAAGTCCGGGAGGCGGAGCGGCTGCTGGCGCGCATTGCCGACGCCTCGCTGGAGCCGGGCGAGCGGCAGGCGCTGCGCATGGCGCTCAAGGCGTTGCTCAACCAGTTGGCGGCCAACGCCCCGCGCGACGTGTGGGAGCCGCTGCATGCGCGTGCCCCCTACCTGACAGTGCTGGTGCCTGATTAATATCGGCTGCTGCCGCTGCAGGCTGCTGCCGCTGCAAGCTGCTGCCGCACAACGGCATGTGGGTTTCGATTTTGTTTGACCAGCTTCTGGTGCATCCCTCCGCTCAGGGGTATGATGCTGACCAACGGACACGAGGTGCGCGTAATCGGAATGTCGCGCAGTGGCAATCACGCGATCATTGACTGGCTGCTCCATCAAATGCCCGGCCGCCGGTGTTTCCTGAACTGTGCCGAGCCGGGCCAGAACCCGTTCGAGACGGCGCGGCCTTTGGGCGATCAGGAGGTCTGTGCCAGCAATTTGCCGGGCTTCGACCTCGCAGCCGAGCGCGCCGGTCGTCACCAGCCCAAAGACTGGCTGGTGCACAGTTACGAAGATGTGTATCTGAGGCGCCTGGCGGAAACGCGGGAGACACCCGGTGTGGGCGGCTCGGCGCGGCGGACTGATCTGCTGATCCTGCGCGACCCCTTCAACCTTTTTGCCAGCCGGCGGCGCTTTGGCCTCTTCGAGCGCGATTCCGGCGTGGCTAGCTACATCGTGACGCTCGGCACTGCCCTGCGTATCTGGAAGCAGCATGCGCGGCAGTTCCTCGGGCGTCGGCGGGTGCTGCCGGGGCGTGTCATTCCGGTCAGCTACCCGGAGTGGACGAAAAGCTGCGCTTATCGGCAATCCTTGGCCGCAGAGCTTGGGGTCCCGTTCGACGATGCCCGATTTGCTTGCGTGCCGGACACGGCGGGGGGCAGTTCTTTCGATTTTATGGCCTGTGCAGACGATGCGGCGGCGATGAAAGTGCACCAGCGCTGGCGTCATTATGCGGACGATCCCGACTTTCGCGAACTGTTCGATGCAGAGACGATCGAGCTCGCCAGAAATGCCTTTGGGCCTATGGACGTCGCGATTTCGGCCCTGGGGCTGGCGCCGTCGGCGGCGGCAAGCCCTGCCGAAGGCGCGGAAGCGGTCAGTGCTTGAAGATCAGCAGGGTAGGTGATCGGCCTGCCCGTCGAGTGACGAACCTTAAGGTAGGTTCGAGGGATAAGGTCGCCTGATGGAGGCGATTGCGGTGGCTTTATAAGTGCCTCTTTCGCAGGTAGTAAAAAATACGCTTGCGACTGGTTCTCGCCCGTCGGTCCCAATCGCGAAAGCGTTTTCGTGCGATGCAAATCTTTGCGCAATGGATTAGTTATCGTTGACGCTGGGTCATCATTGTTTTAGCCATGCTTATACAAAGAGGAAGACGATGACCGAAACCCGAGCTATCCTGGATGGTAATGAAGCGGCTGCCTTGGTGGCCTACCGCCTCAGCGAAACCATCGCCATTTACCCCATTACACCCTCGACGCCGATGGCGGAGAGTTGCGACGAATGGTCTGCCCAGCGCCGCCCCAACCTTTTTGGCAGTACCCCTTCGGTTGTGGAAATGCAGAGCGAAGGAGGTGCAGCCGGTGCGATCCACGGCATGTTGATGGGAGGTGCGTTAACCACCACCTTCACGGCATCTCAGGGCCTCCTGCTGATGATCCCCAACATGTACAAGATCGCGGGCGAGCTGCTCCCGTTCGTCATGCACGTGACGGCACGGAGCCTGGCGACCCACGCGCTCTCGATCTTCGGAGACCACAGCGACGTGATGGCCTGCCGCCAGACCGGCTTTGCCATGCTGGCCTCCAACAGCGTGCAGGAGGCGCACGACATGGCGGCGATCGCCCACCTCGCCTCGCTGGAGAGCCGCGTGCCGTTCATGCACTTCTTCGACGGCTTCCGCACCTCGCACGAGATCAACCACTTTACGCCGATCACCGACGATCAGCTGCGCGAAATGGTGGACCTGGAGGCAATCGACGCCTTCCGCCGCCGCGCGCTGACGCCCGATAACCCGAGCGTACGCGGCACCGCGCAGAACCCCGACGTGTTCTTCCAGTGCCGTGAGGCCGCCAACAGCTTCTACCTCGCCGTGCCGGGTATTGTGCGCAACGCCATGCAGCGCTTCGCCAAGGTCACCGGCCGCGAATACGACCTCTATGAATATGTGGGCGACCCGCAGGCGGAGACGGTCGTGGTCGTGATGGGCTCGGCCTCCGAGACGCTCGAAGGCGTGGTGGATCATCTGCGCGCCCAAGGCCAGAAGGTCGGCGTGCTGAAGATCCGCCTCTTCCGCCCGCTCGTAGGCGAAGACATCGTCGCCGCCCTGCCCAAGACGGTGCGCAACATTGCCGTGCTCGACCGGACGAAGGAGCCCGGCGCGCTCGGCGAACCGCTTTACCTCGATGTGGTCGGCGCCTTTGCCGAAGCCCAGATGCTGGGCAACCGCACCGGCCTGCCCCGCATCATCGGTGGCCGCTACGGCCTCGGCTCCAAGGAATTTACGCCCGCCATGGCCTTGGCCGTCTTTGAAGAGGCTGCCCGGCCTCACCCGAAGGTGCGCTTTACCGCCGGTATCCGCGACGACGTGACGGGCCTCTCGCTCGACCACGACCCGGAATTTGCGCTCGAGCCCGAAGGCGCCACCCAGGCAGTCTTCTACGGCCTCGGCAGCGACGGGACCGTCGGCGCCAACAAGAATTCCGTCAAGATCATCGGCGACGAGACGAGCAACTTCGCCCAAGCCTACTTTGTCTACGACTCGAAGAAGTCTGGCGGCGTCACCACCTCGCACCTGCGCTTCGGGCCTCGCCCGATCAAGGCGCCTTACCTGATTCGGAAGGCCCAGTTTGTCGGCGTGCACCAGTTCAGCTTCTTCGAGCGCCTCGATGTGCTGGAGCTGGCGGCCAAGGGAGCCACGCTGCTGATCAACAGCCCGTACTCCGCCGAAACGGTCTGGAGCCGCCTGCCCGCCACGGTGCAGCGCCAGATCATCGACCTGCAGCTCGATGTCTACGTGATCGACGCCTACAAGGTGGCCCGTGAGGCCCGCCTCGGTGCCCGCATCAACACGATCATGCAAGTCTGCTTCTTCGCGCTGGCCAAGGTCATGCCCAAGGAAGTGGCGATCGAGAACATCAAGGACGCCATCCGCAAGACCTACGGCAAGAAGGGGGCCGACATTGTCGACCGTAACTGCCGGGCCGTAGACGATTCGCTGGCCAACCTCCACCGCGCCACGGTGCCGGCGGAAGTCGATGCCACCTTCGATCGCATGCCGCTCGTCGGCGACGATGCCCCTGACTTTGTGCAGCGCGTCACCGCCATCATGCTCGCCGACAAGGGCGACATGCTGCCCGTCAGCGCCTTCCCCGTCGACGGCGTGTGGATGACCGGCACGACGAAATACGAGAAGCGCAACATCGCCCAAGAGATTCCGGAGTGGGACAGCGGCCTGTGCATTCAGTGCAACAAGTGCGTCTCGATCTGCCCGCACGCAGCTATCCGCGCCAAGTTCTACCACCAGGACTGCCTCGAAGACGCGCCCGAAAGCTTCAAGTCGACCGGATTCCGCTCGCGGCAAGTGCCCGACCACGCCTTTTCCATCCAGGTCGCGCCCGAAGACTGCACCGGTTGCAACCTCTGCGTGGCCATCTGCCCGGCCAAGAGCAAGACCGACCCGAACCACAAGGCGCTCAACATGGTCGAGCAGTTGCCCATCCGCGCACAAGAGGCCCGCAACTTCGAGTTCTTCCTCGAACTGCCGGAGCCCGATGCCTCGCTGCTCGGCAACACGATCAAGGACGTCAACTTCCGCACCCCGCTCTTCGAGTTCAGCGGCGCCTGCGCCGGCTGTGGTGAAACGCCTTACATCAAGACGCTCACCCAGCTCTACGGCGACCGCCTGATCATCGCCAACGCCACCGGCTGCTCGTCGATCTTTGGCGGCAACCTGCCGACCACACCCTATACGACCAACGCAGAGGGCAGGGGACCGGCCTGGGCCAACAGCCTCTTTGAAGACAACGCGGAGTTTGGCCTCGGCCTGCGCCTCGGGGTCGACTCCCACCAGCGCCGCGCCCAGGAGCTGCTCCGGCAGGTGAGCCCACAGCTCTACCAAGGAATGGCCGAAGAGCTGTTGAATGCCGACCAAAGTTCCGAGCTCGGCATCGTCGGCCAACGCAAGCGGGTCGCCGCATTGCGTGAGTGGCTGCGCCAGATGAACACCCCGCAAGCCCGCGAGCTGGATACCCTTGCCGACTACCTGGTCGACAAGAGCGTCTGGATCGTCGGTGGCGACGGCTGGGCCTACGACATCGGCTTCGGCGGTCTCGACCACGTGCTCGCTAGCGGGGCCAACGTCAACGTGCTCGTGCTCGATACGGGGACTTACTCCAATACCGGCGGCCAAAGCAGCAAGGCCACCCCGATGGGTGCCATCGCGAAGTTTGCCGCCGCCGGCAAGGCCACGAACAAGAAGGACCTCGGCCTGCAGGCCATGATGTATGGCCACGTCTACGTCGCCCAGATCGCCCTCGGCGCCAACGACAGCCAGACGATCAACGCGCTGACCGAAGCCGCCGCCTACAACGGCCCCTCGCTTGTCATCGCCTACGCCCACTGCATCAGCCAGGGCTTCAACCTCTGCGACGGCCCGGTGCACCAGCAGCAAGCCGTCAAGACGGCTGCCTTCCCGCTCTACCGCTACCGCCCGGATGCGAACGAGGGCAAGGGCGAGCTGAAGCTCGACTCCAAGGCGCCGACCGTGCCGCTGCGCGACTTCATGTTCAGCGAAAACCGCTTCAAGATGCTGCGCGCCAAGAATGCCGACCGGGCCAACGAGCTGGCCGACATCTCCGAGCGT
This sequence comes from Verrucomicrobiota bacterium JB022, assembly GCA_030673845.1. Classification (NCBI taxonomy): domain Bacteria; kingdom Pseudomonadati; phylum Verrucomicrobiota; species Verrucomicrobiota bacterium JB022. Next base: position 188,601 of record JAUTCQ010000020.1, on the reverse strand, counting down.
CACCTGCACCAGCGCTTTGCTCTGTTACAGAACCTCGCAGACAGCAACAAGTAGCTTTATCCTGAGTCTGAGATGAATCTACGACCCGTCGGGCTTCGCGTCCGGCGGGTTTTTCTGTTTCGGGTTGTCTTGCCGCCCATTTGGTGCGACGAATGGACGCGCGGTTGTGAAGTTCAGGTTAAACCTTCAGCTTACCGTGACCCTCGTTGACAAAACTCTCCAAGACTCCAGAACCTAAAGGTTGAAATGGTCTTCCGCTCGTTCATTTTCCGCTTCGCCATGACGCTGACGCTCGTTGCCGCCGCCCTGTTTCTGGTGAGCGGCATCATGCTCTACCTCAGTTATCAGACAGAGGAAGGGGTCATTTCGATGCTGCTGGCCGTGGGCCTCGGCGTTGTCTCGGCCGTCGCGGCGATTGTGGCGCGCAAGGTGGAGCCCGAGCTGGTCCAGGAAGCCGCCCGCCTGCTTTATATCCTTTCCGCCGCCGCCTCCATCGGCCTCAGCATCCCTGCCGCCCTTTACCTGCGCGAGCAGCTGCTGGCCCCTGACCGCCAAGACTGGGCCCTCTACTGCGCCGGCGGCATCATGGCCGTGGGCTTCCTGCTGCGCCTGATCGACGTGCAATACCTGCGCACGGCCGAAGAAGTCCGCGAGATCGACAACTACATCCGCACTCGCCGGCAAGAAGAGGCCTAAGGCGATTTTCCTTCGAGACTTTCCCAAAAAAAGAAGCACCCATTGCCGGGTGCTTCTTTTTTGTAAACTGTGGGCACTTCCTAGTAGGCGCGACCGGAGCGCTTTTCGAAGTAGTTGATGAACGCCTTGTTGGCGACGGAGGTGCCGCCGGGGGTCGGGTAATTGCCGGTGAAATACCAGTCGCCCATGTGGCCCGGGCAGGCGGCGTGCAGATTGTCGATCGTCTGGTAGATAATCTGCAGCTCGCCCTTCCAGTTGGTCTGCTGCGGGTAGAGCAGGGCGGAGATTTCGGCCGAGACCTCATCCGGAGTGAAGAGGGCGTAGATGTCCTTCACCTTGTTTTCCTGCTGGGCCGCCGGCTTCTTCACCTCCGCCTTGCAGGCTTCGTAGACGTCGCGGATGCGTTCGCCCGCTCCGCGCTTGTGCAGCAGGGAGACGGCGGCCTGGAAGGCGATGAACTTGCCCATCTCGCTCATGTCGATGCCGTAGCAGTCCGGGTAACGGATCTGCGGGGCGGTGGAGACGATGATGATTTTCTTCGGGTTGGTGCGCGCGAGGATCTGGATGATCGACTCGCGGAGCGTCGTGCCGCGCACGATCGAGTCGTCCAGCACGATCAGGTTGTCGTCGGGCCGCACGACATCGTAGGTGATGTCGTAGACGTGGCTGACGAGCTTGCTGCGGCCCTCTTCCTTGGAGATGAAGGTGCGTAGCTTGATATCCTTGTGTGCGATCTTCTCGATGCGGGGCCATTCGCCCATCACCTGCGTTTCGATCAGCTCGGGCGTCAGCTTGCCTTCGGCCAGAGACTGGATCAGGTCGTCCTTGACCTTGGTGAGGCGCCACTCGCGCATGGCCTCGACGAGGCCGTAGCTGGCAATTTCCGCCGTGTTGGGGATAAAGCTGAAGACGGCGCGGCCCACATCGTTGTCGATTGCCTTGAGCACCTGCTCGCTCAGCAGTGCGCCCATGCGCTTGCGCTCCATGTAGATCTCGGGGTCGTTGCCGCGCGAGAAGTAGATGCGCTCGAAGGAGCACGAGATGCGCGTGACGGGGTCGGCAATGGGTTCGAGGCGGATGCGACCGGTCGACTTGATGGAAAGGGCGTGGCCCGGGGGCAGCTCGTTGACATCGTCGGTCTCCAGGTCGAACACCGTCATCAGCGGCACGCGCTCGGAGGCGACCGCGATCAGCTCGTCGTTTTCGAAATAGTGCGCCGGGCGGATGCCGCGCGGGTCGCGCATGACGAAGGCGTCGCCATTGCCCACCAGGCCGCAGATCACGTAACCACCGTCCCAGGCGGCGGCGCTCTTCTTCAGGATGTCGATAATGTCGATCTCCTGGCTGATACGGGCCGGGATGTCGCGCCCGTCGAGGCCGGCATCGCGGTAGCGGTGGTAGATCTCGTCGTGCGCTTCGTCGAGGTGGAAGCCGATCTCTTCGAGCACCGTCTGCGTATCGGTATCGAAAATCGGGTGCTGGCCGCGCTTGATCAGGAGGTCGTTGAGCTCCTGAGTGTTGGTCATGTTGAAGTTGCCGGCCACCATCAGGTTACGCGTCGGCCAGTTCGACCGGCGGAAATAGGGGTGGCAGGAACTCTCGGTGAGGTTGCCGCTTGTGCCATAGCGCAAGTGCCCCATCAGGACTTCGCCGCCGAAGTCGAAATGCCGCTTGACCGTGGCAGGGAACTCCGGGTGCACATGCCCATGGCTGCGCAGGGTGTCGTAGGTCTCCAGCTGTCGACGGAACAGCTTGGCCAAGGGGGTGTCCGCCAGCTCCCGGTCCCGGAACATGTAGTTCTGGCCGAGCGGCATGTGCAGCTTTACGCAGCCGATCCCGGCCCCGTCCTGACCTCGGTTGTGCTGCTTCTCCATGAGGAGGAACAGCTTGTTGAAGGCGTAGAGGGGCGAGCCATATTTCTGGGCGTAAAATTCCAGCGGCTGCTTGAGCCGGATCATGGCAATGCCGCATTCGTGCTTGATCGAGTCGCTCATGCGCTAAAGGCAATAGTCAGTGACAAAGCCGTAACATCGGTTGGCAAGGGCGTACGTGCAACCGAAATTTACGCTTGGGTGGATCTGGAGGGGGTGAGGAAGTTACCCCCGAAGGGTTTATTTCTTTTTGGCCGGCTTCTTTGCAGGCGCGGCAGACTTGGCCTTGGACTCTCCTTCCAGGGCGATTCCGCCGGGCCCTGTCCAAAGCAGGCCGAAGGTAATCAAGCCCATCACCATCGCATATGCAAATTCCGACAGCTCGCCGTCCGAAACCTGGATTTTCATGACGGTGGCCACCACCATGGTGAAAAAGATCGCCAATGCGGCCGGGCGGAAGAACCAGCCGAGCACAAGGCAGATACCGCCAAAAAACTCGGCGCTGGCGGCCGCGATGCCGAAGAGGATCGCGGTGATCGAGTCGTCGGGCGCGGGGATCCCCAGCACCACGATGTTTTTACCGATCTGGCCAAACTGTTCGACCCCGTTGTTGAAGGCGCCGAGAAACTTGGCCGCGCCATAGTAGGTCATCAATGCGCCAATCGTGAGACGCATGACAAGGAGCCCAAAGGCGGGTTTCTGGAAAAATGTGCGCAGGGAAGTGGAGGACATGATTAGACGGATAAATATATGGAACCCTGTTTACGCAAATGGCCTCGACAGCGCAAGTGCGCTCCGCCCTTAGTGGATGCTGTGGAGCCAAAAGCAGATTTCCTGATCGTGGGCCAAGGGCTGGCTGGCAGCCTCCTGGCCTGGGAACTCCTCCAACGCGGCTGCCGGGTGCGCGTGCTGGATCAGCCGCAGGCCGGGGCCGCGTCGCGCTCGTCGGGTGGGTTGGTCAACCCGCTGGCGGGCAAGAAGTTCCCCGCTGCCTGGCAGGTGGCGGAAACGCTGCCCCTCGCGCGGCAGACCTACGCCGCCCTCGAAGCCCAGCTGGGCGAGCAGCTCTGGTCCGACCAGCCGATGCTGCGCGTGCTGGTCGACGAAAAACAGGTGCCCGCGCTCGATCAGGCGGCCACCGACCCCACCGCCGGGGCCTATGTGGGCGACCGCTTCGCCCCGGGCCACTGGAGCGCGTATTTCGACGACAGCCTCGGCAGCTTCCTCACCGCCCAGTCTGGCTGGGTCGACTTCGAGCTGCTGGTCATCCGCTTCCGCCAATGGCTGGAAGGGGAGGGCATGCTGGTTCACGCCTGGCCCGAAGACGGGACCGACCTCGCCGAGACGGTCGTCTACTGCGAAGGCTGGCGCGGACAGCACAACCCGCACTTTTCCTTTGTGCCCTGGACCCCCGACCGCGGCCTGATCCTCCACTTGGAGCTGGTCGACGGCGAAATGCCCCCCTACATCGTCAACCGCAGCGAATGGCTGCGCCCGATGGGCAATGGCCGCTTTGCCGCCGGTGCCACTCACGGCTGGGACAACTTTGAACAAGCGCCCCGCGAAAACGAGGTGCTTGCCTTGCTCAATTCGATCCACTCCTGGACGCGTGCGCGCTTCAAGGTCATCGGTGCCACCTCCGGCGTGCGGCCCGCCGTGACCGACCGCGTGCCGGTCGTCGGGCGCCACCCTGCCGACCCCCAGCGCGCGATCTTCAACGGACTCGGGGGCAAGGCCGCGCTTCCGGCGCCCTACCTCGCCCGCCTGCTCGCCCGTCACCTGCTCGACGGCACGGCGCTGCCCGACAGCCACTCCGTCGCCCGCTTCTGGAAATAAGGAAAGAGGGACAACTGGACAAATACTCTCAACAGAAGAACACGAAGAGCACAAAGTTTGATCTTTTGTATAGGTTCTTTGCGCTCTTTGTGTCCTTTTGTTGAGTCTTTTCTTCTTGTCTCACTCCCTTGTTCATGAAACCGCCGGTTTTCCCCCTTGCCGGGAGCGCGCGGATGGTTTCAGGATACGCCGCTATGTCAGCCAAGAAGTCGGACGGGCGCAAACTGACGCCCATGATGCAGCAATACATGGAAGTGCGGCGCCAGTTGCCCACCAACACCTTGCTCCTCTTTCGGCTGGGCGACTTTTACGAGATGTTCGAGGAAGACGCCGAGGAGGGCGCGCGCCTGCTCGGCATTACGCTGACCAATCGCAATGGCCAGAAAATGGCAGGCATCCCCTTTCATGCGGCCGATACTTACGTGCAGAAGGTGCTCAATCAGGGCGTCAAGGTGGCTATTGTCGACCAAATGGAGACGCCGCGCCCCGGACAACTCGTCAAGCGCGAGCTGACCCGCATCCTTACGCCAGGCACCGCGATCGAAGACCACCAGATGGACGCCCGCAGCGGCCATTACCTGCTGGCGATCGAGATTTACAAGGGCGAGATCTACGCCTCGTGGCTCGACCTGAGCACCGGCGAGTTTCAGGTGGCCCACGAGGAAAAGCCCGACAACCTGCTCAGCGTGCTCAGCTCGCTCCGCCCGCGTGAGCTGATCATTGCCGACGGCGCCTGGCAGCGCTGGGGGCAGCAGCCCGATCTCGACCCCTTCCTCGAACACCTCCAGCGCCTGCGCGACGGCACCTCCTGCAGCGAAGTGCCCGAATACTACTTCGACCGCATGGAAGGGGCGCGCCTGGTGATGGAAACCCTTGGCGTGCTCAACCTCGACGGCTTTGGGCTCGAGACCAGCCACCCCGGCCTCGGTGCGGCCGGTGCCCTGCTCATCTACGCCAACGAGAACCTGCGGGCGGCCCCGGAAAACCTCAACCGCATCCGCGCCTACCGCAGCACCACCACGCTGTTGCTCGACCCCTCGACGCAGCGCAACCTCGAGATCTTCCGCTCCAGCACCAATACCCGCCAAGGCAGTCTGCTCGCTGCCATGGACCGCACCGTCACTGCGCCCGGCGCTCGCCTGCTGGAGCAATTTCTGACTGAGCCCACGCTCGACCTCGCCGAGATCCGCCGCCGCTCGCAATGTGTGGCGGAGTTTCTGGAGGCCCCGCAATTTGCGGCCGAGCTGCAGGAATACCTCAAGGGCGTGCGCGACCTGCCCCGCATCCTTGGTCGTCTCCGTAACCGCCTGCGCAATCCCCGCGAGCTGGGTGCCATCCGTGACACCCTCCGCCAGCTCCCGATGATCCGGGCCGTGCTGGATAGCTACGACGGCATCGTGCTGCAAGGCCTCGCCAACCGCATCGACGATTACGAACAACTTTGTGGCGTGCTCGACGCGGGGCTGGCCGAAGAACTGCCCAACGACTTACGCGACGGCAACTACATCGCCAACGAATACGACGAAGACCTCGACCACTACCGCTCGCTTGCCCGCGACAGCCAGCAATGGCTGATCGACCTGGAGCAGCAGGAGCGCGAGCGCACCGGCATCAAGAACCTGCGCATCAAGCAGAACAGCGCGTTTGGCTACTTTATCGAGATCACCAAGAGCAACCTCCAGCACGTGCCCGACGATTACCGCCGCAAGCAGACGGTGGCCAATGCCGAGCGTTATGTGACGGACGACCTCAAGGAGAAGGAGCAGGAAATCGCCCATGCCGACGAAAAGGCACTGGAGCGCGAGCAGGAGCTGTTTCGCGAGCTGGTGACCGTCGTCCTCGACCACGCCGAAGAGCTGGAAACGACCGCGCAGGCCCTGGCCGAGCTGGATGTCTATGCCGGCTGGGCCAAGCTTGCCCGCGAGTGCGATTACTGCCAACCCAAGCTCGACGAATCGACCGAACTGGTGATCGACGGCGGTCGCCACCCGGTCGTCGAGCAGATGATGCGCGCCGCCCGCGTCAAAGGCCTGCCCGGGCAGCACGACTTCGTGCCCAACGACACGCTGCTCAACTCCGGCGACGAGCAGATTGCGATCATCACCGGCCCCAATATGGCCGGTAAGTCGACCTACATCCGGCAGGTCGCGCTGATCGTGCTCATGGCGCAGGTCGGTTGCTGGGTGCCCGCGCAGAAGTGCCGCATCGGCCTCGTCGACCGCATTTTCAGTCGAGTGGGGGCAAGCGACGAGCTGGCGCGCGGCAACTCGACCTTCATGGTCGAGATGAACGAGACGGCGAACATCCTCAACCACGCCACCGAGCGCAGCCTGATCATCCTCGACGAGATCGGCCGCGGCACCAGCACCTACGACGGCCTCAGCATCGCCTGGGCGGTGGTCGAACACCTGCACGGCGCCCGCGCGCTCGAAGACAGCAACATCGAACTGTTAGGCGACTTCGGCTCGGCTGGCCCGCGCACGCTCTTTGCCACCCACTACCACGAGCTGACCCAGATTGACCGCCAGCTCACCCGCGTGCGCAACTATTCCGTGGCGGTCAAGGAGTGGAACGACCAGATCATCTTCGTCCGCCAGGTCCAGCGCGGAGCCGCCGACCGCAGCTACGGCATCCAGGTCGCCCGCCTTGCCGGTCTGCCCGTCTCGGTCATCGACCGCGCCAAGCGCATCCTAGCGAAACTCGAAAGCGAAGACACCTCCCATAACGTCCTCCGCCAACGCTTCAAGAAGATCAAGGAAGGCGAAAAAACCGGCGAAGAGCCCCAACTGGAGCTGTTTTAGGGAAGTTGACGAATCGTTGCCCCCCGTATTTATTGTGTGAAGCCGATGAGCGACACTACGATCACGACAAAAGGGCAGATGACCTTGCCTGCGGACATCCGCAAGCACCTCGACCTGCATCAAGGGGACAGGCTAACCTGCTTCATTGATGAAGGGCGGATCGTCATGGTTCCCCAAAAGCGTCCAATCCGTGAGTTGAAGGGAATGATCAAAATCGACCGCTCGCTTTCGCTCGAAGAGATGGATGAGGCTATTGATGGTATCTGAAAAATATGCAAAAGAGCTTAATCGTAAGGTCCTACCATAGAATGGATAATCCATATACGACTAGCGCAGCCTATACTCCAGAAGAGTTTGAACAACACGTTCAGTGCCTCATTCAAAAGTCTGGTGTGGGGCTCGAGAGTTTTGAGACCACGCGCCGAGAGAAGCTTCAGGGCTGCGATGGAGAATATGAAATAGATGTGGTCGCGAGGTTTGAGGCGCTTAATACACGCTTTATCGTGCTAATTGAGTGTAAGCACCACCGTAACCCTATTAAGCGGGAAATTGTACAGATCCTTGCTGATAGAATTCGTTCTTGTGGTGCACACAAAGGGATGATTTTTTCAACTGTAAGATTCCAAAGAGGTGCAGTCGAATATGCCTTAAGGCATGGCATAGCTTTAGTTAAGGTTACCGATGCAGAGCCAGTTTACTTTAATCGAAGTGGGGATTCAACCAACGAGATACCCACTCGAAAGGGTGGCTGGCTGGTCAGGGAGGGAAAGGCGAATAAGGTCCGTTATTCTGCCTTTGATATCTGGAACGTCTCATTGCTGATGGAAGCATTTAATGAGGAGGTAGCCGATAAGGCAGCTGTGGCGATAGAGTTTGACGAAGATTACTGATAGCCTCCGCGCTTGCCAAGCGCGCTGCGGTCGCAGAACGTTTTGAGATGGACGACGATTACAGCTTTCGCTTCGGGGGCATTGGCCGCTTGTATGGGCAAGCGGGCCTGCAGCGGTTGCGCGAGGCGAGGGTAGCCGTGGTGGGCCTCGGGGGCGTTGGCTCGTGGATTGTGGAGGCTCTCGCGCGCAGCGGGGTGGGGCACCTGACCCTGATCGACCTCGACGAGGTTTGCGTGAGCAACGTCAACCGCCAGCTGCACGCGCTGGAGGGCAACATCGGGCGGGCCAAGGCCGCCGTGCTCGCCGAGCGCGCACGCTTGATCCAGCCGACGATCTCGGTCGACGTCCAGCAGGTCTACTTCTCCGAGCGCAATGCCGATGCGCTGCTTTCGCCGGGCTTCGACGTGGTCGTCGACGCCATTGACGCGCTCACGCCCAAGGCGCACCTGCTCGCCGAGTGCTGCTTTCGCGGCATCCGGGTGGTGACCTCCGGCGGGGCGGGCGGCAAGCGCGATGCAACTCAAATCCGGGTGGCCGACATCACCAAGGCGATCAACGACCCGCTGCTGGCGATGACGCGCAAGAAGCTGCGCAAGGATTTCGGCTTCCCTCGTGAGACGCGCCGTCGCTGGCGTATCCCCAGTGTATTTTCGCCGGAAGAGCCCGTCTACCCGCATCAGGACGGCAGCGTTTGCGCCACCCCGGAGCCGGGCACGGAGCTACGGCTGAACTGCGACTACGGCTACGGCACCGCCACGCATATTACGGGCACGGTCGGCTTCATCATGAGCGGGCTCGTCCTGCAGATGCTGACGGAGGACATCCGCCGCCCGATCAACCCCCGCGCCATCGCGGAAGCCAAAGCTCAGGAAGCGTAAGACCATGATTTTTGCGATCGAAAGCTCGTGCGACGAGTCGGCCGTGGCCCTGTTCGACCCTGCCAAGGGCATCGTGGGCGAGTGGGTGCAAAGCTCCCTCCAGCGCCACCAGGAATACGGCGGCATTGTGCCCGATGTGGCCAGCCGTGCCCACCTCGAGTTCTTCCCGTGGCTCGTCAAGGTGGCCAAGGAAGAGCTGGGGGACGCACGCCCCTCGCAGATCGCAGTGACGACGGGCCCGGGGCTCGCGGGCTGCCTTGCCCTCGGCGTGTCGCTGGCACAGGCGCTCGGCTTGGCGTGGCAGGTTCCAGTCGTGGGCGTCAATCACCTGCGCGGGCACGTCTATTCGCCCTTCATCGGCACCCATGCGGCCGATCCGGCAAATTTCGGGCCGGGCCAGTCGAGTTTTCGGGCGCTGCTGCCGCACCTCGGCATGATCGTCTCGGGTGGCAATACCATCCTGTGCGAGATCGACGAAGACGAGCGCGTTCACATTCTCGCCCAGACGGTCGACGATGCGGCGGGCGAGGCGCTCGACAAGGGCGCGAAACTGCTCGGCATGCCATACCCGGGTGGTCCGCTGATCGAGCGCACGGCCGAGGGGGGAGACCCAGCGGCCTATGACTTTCCGCGCGGCTTCCTCAATTCCGGCGAGCCCAAATTTTCCTTCTCCGGCCTCAAGACCAGCCTCCGCTATACGCTGGAGGGGATGGACGATGAGAAGCTCGAACGGGTCTTGCCCAACCTGTGCGCGAGCTATCAGCAGGCGGTGATCGATTCGCTGGTGGGCAAGACGCGGCAGATCTGGCGACGACAGCGCGGCCGCTGGAAGAGCATGGGCCTCTCGGGCGGGGTCGCCAACAACCGGAGCTTGCGTGCCGCCTTCGGGGCGCTGGCCGAGGAGGCCCGTTTGCCTCTGCTGATCGCCGAGCCCCGCCACACGGGCGACAATGCGAGCATGATCGCCTTTGCCGCCTATCTGGACCCGCAGGGCGTGCAGCCTGCCCAAGCTGGCCTGCTTACCTTCGATCCCAGCTGGGAGTTGAAGTAGGGTTGTTTGTAGCGATTATGTCGCTTCGGTGGGCCTCTGGACTGAAAGGTGTCTTCCAAAAGGGCAGTAGCGTTGTGTGCATTTGAACACAAAATACAGTAATACCCTTAATCAGCCGTAAGGCGAAAGGTTTAATCGTTTGTTTTAGTTCCCTCACGCGTTGATTTTCAATTTGAGTTCTGTTCGTATGAGGTGAAGTTGAAGGGTAAATGCGGTGAAATAAGTTTGCCGTTTCATTTGCAAATCCCCCAGAAACTCAACTTCAATGCCAAGGCATACCTTTGGGCTTCAAGAGCCTACCGCGCTCAAATGCTGATATTTTCAGCTTTTTAGCGTTTCTGTTCGAGCTGACTTGAACCGAATTACTCAGAGAAGGAAAGGTCTTGGCTGCTTCTTGTTCATGAATTCTACCCAAAAAAATGGTGAAAAGATTTTGTCTTTTCACGAAAGCCGTAAGTTGCCCTCTACCCTTTCAGCGTGTGTCACCAAGACTTGGTGGCCGCTCATGTGCCTTTTTGCCGTTGCTCCTGCCATCCCCGCCCAAGCTCAGGAGGCCCCGGTTGCCACTCCCGATGCAGCGCAACAAGGCACCGGCACCGTGCGCGGTCGGGTGCTGAATGAGGCTACCGGCCGTTATCTGCGGAATGCGCGTATTACTCTGGCGGGTACTGACCGCTTTGTCTTCTCCAACGAATACGGCGAGTTTACCCTTTCGGGCGTGCCGGCGGGCGCCCAGACACTGAGCGTCTTCTACACCGGCCTCGAAACCCAGCAGATCCCGGTCACGGTGGTGGCCGACCAGAGTGCCTCCGTGCGGGTAAACCTCAACCCAGCCCGCGCGCCGGTCACCCCGGCTCAGACCGGCGAAGGTGACGAGGATATCTTCGAGCTCGAAGCCTTTGAAGTCACGGCAGGAGACATGGGGGCCGACGCGCTGGCCCTCAACGAGCAGCGCTTTTCGGAAAACCTCAAGAACGTCGTCTCGACCGATGCCTTTGGCGAAGTGTCGCAAGGCAATATCGGCGAGTTCATGAAGCACATGCCGGGGGTGACGATCGAGTATAACGGCAACGTCGCCCAGGGCGTGCAGGTCCGCGGCTTTTCCTCGAACTTCACCAATGTGACGGTCGACGGCGGGCAGATTGCGAGTGCCGCCACCAACTCCACCCAAAACCACTCGCGCAGCTTCGGCCTCGATCAGACGAGCATCAACAACGTCTCGCGCATCGAGGTGACGAAGCTGCCCACGGCGGCGGATTCGGCCAACTCGCTCGGTGGCTCGGTCAACCTGATCTCCAAGTCTGCCTTCGAGTATGCCCAACCCGAGCTCAACTACTCGGCCTACCTCTCGATCAACAGCAACGCCGTCAACCTCAAGTCGCCGGGGCCGGGCGAGCACAGCTCGTTCAAGACGCTGCCCTCGGTCAGCCTGAGCTACGCGCTGCCCATGACCGACGATCTGGGCTTCGTCTTCAGCGGCGCCAGCGCCAACCAGTTCAACCTCAGCCGCACCAACGTCCCCACCTATCAGTATGACGACCTTGGGAGCGACACCTATCTCAGGCAGGTCAGCACCCGGACGGAGCAGAGCTCCACTTCGAGGAATTCGGCGGGGATCAAGGCCGACTGGCGTTTCACCGACAACCAGCAGCTTTCGTTTTCCTATTACGGCAATATCTACAACGGCATCTCTGCCTCGCGTCGCCTGACCTTCGTGAGCGGAGAGACGGAAGACCATAGCACCGAATACGTCTACGGCGATGACAACGACGGCCATATCACCCAAGACGGGAACTATCAGGAGCGCGAGAGCGACAACAACACCTTCAACCTGAAGTATACCTATTACGGTGAGCGTTGGGAGGTCGATGCGGGGGCCAGCTACTCCAAGTCGACCAATTCCTATGACGACATGGAAAATGGCTTTTTCCGCACCGTGAACGCGCGTATCTCCGGGCTGCGGGTCAACTTCGACGACATCGACTACAGCACCGGCTCGGTGGGGCAGGTGACGGCCTTTAATGAGGCGGGGCAGCCGGTAGACATCACCGCGATCGACAACTACGAGTTGCGCACCGTTTCCAGCTCTCCCTACGAGTCGTCGGATACGGTGAAGGAAGCGCGCTTCAATGCGGGGTATACCTTCGATTTGCCGGCCCGCCCGACTTTCCGCTTCGGTGGATCTCACAACGACCTCCAGCGGGAAATCGACACCTACACTGCGGAGTGGACCTACGTGGGGCCCGACGGCATCGACAACGGGCTCGATGAAGGCCTGGCGGGGTTGGAGGATACCAACTTCTCCGGCATGTCGCCCGGCTTCAATTACCCGGGCTTCGACTATGCCAGCCCGTGGCGCCTCTACGACTTGTATGTGCAGCATCCGGAGTATTTCCTGCAGACGGATCAGCAGCAATACAACGCGATCCGCTCCCGGGCGATCAGCTCGGCTTCGCTCAACGAAAAGATCACAGCCTACTATGGCATGCTCGAAGGCTGGTTCTTCAACAGCCAACTGCGCCTCGTCGGTGGGGTGCGCTACGAAAAGACGGAGGATGAGGGGGCAGGCTATACCCAGGACGGCGATGTCACCGGAGACCCCGATGCCGAACGGGCCGAACGTGAGTTTACCGTCCGCGGTGCCCAGTTTGGTCGCTCTTACGACGGCTTTTACCCCAGCGCCCACGCCCGCTATAACTTGACGGACAAGCTGGTGCTGCGCGTTGCCTATGCCAAGACGATCGGTCGTCCGGCTTTGCACAACATCGTGCCTTACCGTTGGATCGGTGAGAACACGGGCGAAAACGGGCCTCCGGGCTTTGTCGTGACTTCCAATCCCGGTCTCGAACCCTGGGAGGCCGACAACTACGACGTGTCGCTCGAATACTACACCGATAATGCCGGGGTGATCTCGGTCGGCGTCTTCCGCAAGGAGATCGTCAACTTCTTCACCAATTCAAGGCAGGTCGTCGATCAGGCTCTGATGGATGAATTGGGCTTACCAGAGTATACCCGCGGATGGGAATACCAAACCGAGCGCAACGGGGGCGATGCTCGTATTCAGGGTGTCGAGTTCAATTACGAGCAGCCGCTGACGCCGCTTGGCGATTGGGGCCGCCATTTTACCCTGATGCTCAACTACACCTACCTGCAGCTGGAAGGCGAGAACGAGGCCGACTTCAACGACTTCATCCCCCGCACGGGCAATGCTGCAGTCAAGTTCACTGCGGGCAAGTGGCTTGCCTTTATGAAGTGGAACTACCGTGGCCGTCAGTTCCGCGAGCAATATGACGACCTCGAAGGCGCCAACGAATACATCCGCTCGCGTCTGGAGCTCGACCTCAACGTGGAGTATGCGGTTACGCCCTGGATGTCGCTTTTCGTGGCCGGTCGTAATGTGACCAACGAGTCCTACGAATGGGAAGTCTACAACGGCAACGTGGCGGGCCCGCAGCGCCTCACTTCTTATAGCGAATACGGCGCCCAGTATACCTTCGGCGTAAAGGGGCGGTTCTAGGACCCTTTTCCTCTGGATCGAACCAACAAGAAGCCGGGCGGAGTGCTCTCCAGCCCGGCTTTCTCATGTCCAAAAAGATCCTGGTGCTGCCTTAAGCTTCGACTTCCGGCGCCTGGGCCACCGGCTGTTGCGGTTGGGCCTCGCCGTTGCCGAGGTGGGCCTTGAGCAGGCTGGTCAGATAAGGGATCAGCTGCTTCTTGCGGCTCACGATGCCGTTCAGCTCAAAGATGTCGTGTGCGTCGCGGTTGGGGTAGGTGATGGCGTCGATAAACGGCTCGTTACCGCTCACGAGCAGCAGCGAGTTTTGCGTATTGATGTCGGTCACCAGCAGAGCGGCAAAGTAGTAGCCATCTTCCTTGCAGACGGCCTCCAGCGCCTCCTCGATCTTCTCGCGGTGCTTGAGGAAGTTCTCGAAGCCCAGCTCCTCGATCTGGCTCACGCTGTAGGTCACTTCACCCTCGCTGTAAGCCTTCATGTCGGAGCGGATCACGTCGCGCGGCTCGTTGCTGAGGATGACGGAGCCGGCATTGAAGATCAGCTCGGCCAGATCGTCCGCCTTGGTCTGGGCGATGCCCGAGAGCCACGAGAGCAGGTCGGCATCGCGCTCCGTCGTGGTCGGGCCGCGCAGGTTGAGTGTGTCGGAGATGATGCCGCCCATCAGCACGCCCGCGATGGCGGGGCTCGGCTCGATCCCGTCGCGCTGGAACAGGTCGGCCACGATGGTGGAGGTCGAGCCGACGGGGCGGTTGATGAAAAGGATGGGTTGCTGGGTCGGCGGGTTGCCGAGGCGGTGGTGGTCGATCACTTCCAGGATGTTCACCTGGTCGGCACCCGGCACGGCCTGGCTCAGCTCGTTGTGGTCGACGAGGATCAGGTTGGTCTCGATCGGCTTCACCAGGTCTGTCTTGGAGAAGACGCCGATCAGGCGCTCGTCATCGTCTTTCACCATGTAGGCGACGGCGCGGCTGTTGGCCACCTTGCGCTTCACGAGGCTCAGGCGTTCTTCCGGGCCGAACGACTCGATCTTGTCGGTCGTCATCACGCGGTCGACGCGGCCCGCACTACGGATCACCCACGAGGTGGTGGCGGAGTCGGCCGGGCTGATGATGATGCTCACGCCGCGTTCCTTCGCCATCTCGACCACGTCGTCGTCGACTGGCAGGCCCCCGGTGATCACCAGCAGGCGCATGCCCAGCATGATCGAGCGCTGTTGGATGTCGTAGCGGTCGCCCACCACGATGACGGATTGGCGCGCGAGTGTCTCGTCTTCGGAGTAGCGCTTGCCAAACGAGCGAATGTCCATCGCGCCGACCCGCACAAAGAGGTCTTCGCTGCGGTCCTCGTCCACGAGGTTCACCACCTGGGCCTTCAACGCGCGCACGATGTCGCTGATGCTGGTGAAGACGTGGCGCATCCGCATCTCCTGGCGCGGTTTCGGGATAAAGTAGTCCCCCAGATCAAAAATAGACAGCGTGCCTTTCAGCTGGTTGCCCTCATCGACGACCGGCAGCACGCGGATGCCGTAGCGGTCGATCATTTCCAGCGCTTCCGTGCAGGTCGCATCGACGGGCACCTTGTGGATCTCCGTCGTCATCACATCTTGCACCTTGGGCGTCACATCGCCGATGAAGTTGGGCAGGCGGACATGGAAGCGCTTCAGGATCGCGTCGATTCGAGCGTTGGAGTTGCCGCAACGGGCGGCGCGGCAGTGTTCCTCCCCCTTGGCGTGCTTGTAAGCTTCATAACCGATCGCGGAGCAGATCGCGTCGGCGTCGGGGTTGCGGTGACCAATAATGTGAACCGTTTTCGGCATAGCGGATGGGATACGACTGTGGGGCAAGGTGAGCGTCTATTGTGCCAGAAGGTCTTGCATGAGAGACTTTGCTGGAGTAGCTGCTTGGACTATCGCCCACCGTGGACCGCAAGTCGACCAAAACTTGCTAATGAATCTGTGAACCTCTGTGAATTTCTGCGAACATCTGCTGATCGACGGCTATAACCTCATCCACGCCTGGCCCGAGCTAAGGCAGGTGCTCGACGTGGTGGGGCCGGAGGCTGCCGTCCAGCGCCTCGTCGACCAAGTGCGCGTGCTGCACGATGGCGACCAGCTCCGTACCTCTGTCGTGCTCGATGGAAAGGGCAGCCGCGTCTCGATCGAGCACCCGGGCAAGCAAGAGACCTTTGCCGTCATCTATACGCCGAGTGGGTTAACTGCCGACGCTTTTATCGAGCAGTTTGCCGAGCGGGTCAGCGACCCCGAAAACGTCATCGTGGCGACTCGCGACAACGCTCTTGCGCTGACCGTCTTCTCCTACGGTGGCCGCCATTGGGATCCGGACAAATTGGCCGACCGCCTCGCCGCCGCCGAAAAACGCCAGGCCGCCCGTCTCGCGCAACACCGGGCGCACGCGAAGAAGCAGTGGAAGCGCGGCCTGTTCGATGAGTTTCAGGCGTAGAAAAAACCTTTGCGCCTTACCCCGCTTTGCATAAGGTAGGCCGACGCATGTCCGAGATCGCTTCCTTACCCCACATCGTTGCTGAGATCCAAGGGCTCTATGGCCCCGTTTCGGTGCCTGAGATTCTCGTGCAAAAGCTATGGCGACGAGGCGATTTTGTCCAGGAGGGCCTCCACACGCTCGACGGCCAGCCGCTGCGGGTGATCCAGCCGGGCCAATGGAACCGACAGGGCGGGCCCGATTTCCTCGGCGCCGAGCTGGAGCTCGACGGGCAGACGCGGGTGGGGGACGTCGAAATCCATTTCTACCAGCGCAACTGGTACGACCATGGGCACGACCGCAATCCCGCCTTTGCTAACGTGATCCTGCATGTCGTGGTGTTCGACCCGCGCGAAGGGGAGCGCCCAGCCTGTTACGACACCGGCGCTCCGATCCCGACCCTGTTGCTGGCTCCCTTCTTTCCGGAAGATCTCGAAGCCTACGCGGTCAAGGACGCCTGGATGGCGCTGGAAAACCGCGACATGCTCGACTTGGTGGCCCCACTGCTGGAGCTGCCCGTGGTCGAGCGCCGTGCCCGCCTGCGCCTGCAGGCCCGCCGCCGCTGGCAGCAGAAGATGCGCTTCGCCCGTTACCGCCTCCAGTTGGCTGGGGCGTGGCCGACGGTGGTACACCAGTATACGCTGGAGATGCTCGGGCTGCGGCGCAATCGCGGCCCCATGTCGGGCTTGGCCGAGCGCTTCCCCTTGCAGGAAATGGAAGCGATGGTTGCCCGCGACGGAGTCGAGGCCACTGCCGACCGGCTGATTGCGGTGGAGGAGGGGAACTGGACGCTGGCCGGCATGCGCCCCGCCAATCACCCCCGCGCTCGCCTGCGTCAATACCTCTCGCTGCTCGCCGCACGCCCTGCCTGGCCTCATCGCTTGCGCGACTGGCTGGCATCGCAACAGTGGGAACACCTGCCGGAGGCCAATACGCAAGCCTACCGCCGCCAGTGCCGCCTGGGCGCGCACCTGCGAGAGCTGGAGAAAGACGTGCTGGCGGGCACCATCGGCGGCTCCCGCTTTGCAACCCTGTGTGTAGATGCCTTCTGGCCGCTCGCCGCTGCCGAATTCGACGCCGAAGAGCTGTGGTGGCTGCCATGGTTTCACAGCCCGGCGGGGGATTTGCCCGATGCGCTCGACGACTACCTGCGCCTCTCTGCCGTACAGGATCGCCAGTGGCCGGCCTGCAACGGCTGGGGGCAGGGCGCGCTCGAACGATTGCTGACGCGCGAGCTGCAACCTTGGCGGGCCATTACCGCTTAAGGGCGCCATCCTTCCGCTAGCCAGCCTTTTTGTGAATAGAAGCCGGGCAACTTGCGTCAGACAAGTCGTTCTGCTATCCTGCCTTTTGTCATGGAACTCGATCCCAATCGCATCAACTTCCCCCCGTTCTCACTCCGTCGGCTCATGGAGACCTGCTTTGGCCGCGGCCAAGGGGAGAGGCTCTGTATCCTTATCGACCTGCCCGACCCGCAGGAGGTGAAGGATTTTGCATTTCTCGACAACCCTCGTCTCTCAATCCAGAACTACGGCTACGAAGTCTTTTACAAGGGCTTCCAGAACGGTGGTCTCAAGGAGATGAACTACACCGGCGGCGAATTGTATGCCTATCGGGAAACCGGCGGCAGCAACCTCGACCTCGAAGACGAGGCTTACGACACCCAAGGCAAGAAGCTGAGCCTCGACCGTGACATTTACCCCCATTACGACGTCATCCTGACCGTCTCGACTTTTTCGGCTACCGCGCCCCTCACCGCCAAGTGCAAGCAGTTTGGCTTCCGCGGTGCCACCCTCCACGGCCTCAACCAGATCATCGTCGATACCGGCCTCAGCGTAGACTACAACATGGTCAGCGAAAACGCCGAAAAGCTGCGTTTGGGCCTGACCAAGGCCGATTGGTTCGAGATCGACTTCGAGGTAGAAGGCCAGAAGACCACTTTGCGCCTCTACACCAATGGCCAGGAAGCCCAGAAAAGCCACGGCCTCTGCCCGCGCGGCGCGCCCGATGTGGCCAACCTGCCCGCCGGCGAGGTCTATTTCGTGCCGCAGGGTGCCGAAGGCAAATTCCCCTTCAAATACGACGAGGAAACGTTGGGCCTCCTGACGGTGAAAGACGGCAAGATCGTCTCCAGCCGCCTGATCTACGGCGACTACGCCCTGATCGAGGAGCACAACGAGAAACTGAAATACGACCCGATGGTCGGTGCGCTCGGCGAGTTGGGTTTTGGCACGCAGGTGCTGCCCTTCAGCGGTCGCGACATTCAGGACGAGAAGATCCTGGGCACGATCCACATCGCCACCGGTCGCGATGACCACCTTGGCGGCCACATCACGCCCGACCTTTTCAAGGAGCGCGAACACGCCAGCCACGACGACGTGCTATACGCCCCGCACAAGACGCCCGAAGTCCGCCTGCCCGAGGTACGCATGCACAAAGACGGCGAGACGATCGTGATCATGGGGCACTACCAGCCCGGCCAGTATATGGTCGACCTGCTCAACCGCAGCCTCCAGCCCGCCTTGGCCTAACCCTTTTTCGTGGTGAGCAACTGCTTCACCTGCAGGGCCCGCTCTTGCCAGAGAGCGGGCTTTTTCATCGGCCTACAGCGACAGGCTGTTGCCCATCGAGAGCACACTGAGCACGACAGCGCTGGCGATAATCGCAACCATCGTGATCGCTCCACCCAAGGCGACGGACGCTGTAACCGTCGTCAAGAGGCGTAACTGGCCGGAAAGCTCGTCGCGGTAGATCCGGTTGATGTCCTCAAGGCTGTTGACCACATCGCCCGTGTTTTCGCCCACCTTCAGGATGTCCATCGCCACGTCGGGCAGGAAGTGGACCCGCTCGAATGCAGTGGCGAGCGACACACCCTCCTGGATCTGGCGGCGCGCCATCGTAAACTTGGCCCGCATTACGCCGTTGCCGATCACCTTCTCCACCAGGCGCAAGGCCTCGGTCGTGTTCACGCCGCTGCGCAGCAAGGTGCCGAGCAGGTGGGTGACGGTATAGACCGTGTTGTAGAGTGCGATCTTGCCCAGCAGCGGCAGCTTCAGCGCGATGATGTCGGTATACCAGCGCCCCTTGGCCGAGCGGCGGGCAGCCGCGATGCCAAAGCCGATGGCCACCACGATAAGGGCGACCAGCCAACCCCAGCGGGTGGTGAAATCCGTGCCGCCGATCATGAGCTTCGTCACCAGCGGCAGCTCACCTCCCAGCTTCGTCAGCATATCCTCGATCTGCGGGATGAGGAAGACGATCAGCATGATCATCACCCCCAGCGCCATCGTGACGATAAAGGCGGGGTAGGCGATCTTGGCGCCCAAGTCCTTCCGAATCGCCGCACGCTCTTCAAGGTAAGAGACCGTGCGGGCCAGGACGGGGGCCAGATTGCCGCTCGCCTCACCGGCTTCGATCAGGTGCAGCGTGGCGGTGTTGAAAAGCTGGGTTTGCTGGCTCAAGGCGTGGGCGAGCGTCCGGCCCTCGCTCAGCTCGCGCCACACGGCCTGGCAGAGGTCCTTCAGCGTCGGGTCGCTTACGCGCTGGCTCAGCAGGCGCACGGCGTCGCCCGGGGGCATCCCGGCTTGCAACAGCACGAGCAGTCGCTTGCAGAACTCAAGGCCCAACTGATGCTTGTTGGTGCGCTTGAAGAGCGGCTTGCGGCGGTCGGAGGCGTAGAAGTTCAGGTCTGCCGCCATCTCGTCGGGCGTCTGCTGGGCAGCCTTGCCGGGCTCCTGAATCACGCTGAC
This sequence comes from Verrucomicrobiota bacterium JB022, assembly GCA_030673845.1. Lineage (NCBI taxonomy): Bacteria > Pseudomonadati > Verrucomicrobiota > Verrucomicrobiota bacterium JB022. Next base: position 168,817 of record JAUTCQ010000020.1, on the reverse strand, counting down.
GCTCAGCGGGCGCAGTTGACGGGCCTGCAGCTTCGAGATCAGGTTGCGGCGGTCTGCCGCTTCCAGTTGACCGCTTTGGCTGCGTCCGGTGACGTCGATGGCCTTGTAGGAAAAGAGGGGCATGTCTTATTCGTCGGAGCGGCTGAAGCGCATGATTTCCTTGATGCTCGTGCGTCCACGGGTCGCCTGGATCCAGCCGCTCTGCTGCAGCGTCGTCATCCCGTGCTTGAGCGCTTCAATGCGGATTTCGTGGGCGGAGGCCTTCTTCACGATCAGCTCGTGCAAGTGGTCGTCTACGCGCAGGATTTCAAACAGGCCTACGCGCCCGCGATAGCCGAGCCCATGGCAATGCTCGCAGCCGGCGGGTTCGTAAAGGGTGGTGTTCAGGTTTTCCTCCGTCACCGGCAGCTTCAGCGCGCGCAGGCACTCGGTGAGATATGCGCGGGAGTGCTGGACGGGCTTGGCGCACTTCGAGCACAGGCGGCGCACCAGGCGTTGGGCCAGGATCAGCTCCACGGCAGAGGCGACGAGGAACGGCTCGATATCCATGTCGATCAAGCGGGTCAGCGCTCCGGGGGCGTCGTTGGTGTGCAGGGTCGAGAACACCAAGTGACCGGTGAGCGCCGCGCGGATCGCGATGTCGGCCGTCTCGCCGTCCCGGATTTCACCGACCATGATCACGTCGGGGTCTTGACGCAGGATGTGGCGCAGTGCGGCGGCGAAGGTAAAGCCGATCTCCTTGTGCACCTGCGTCTGGTTGACGCCTTCGACTTCGTATTCCACCGGGTCTTCGACCGTGATGATGCGACGGCCCGGGGTGTTGATGTCGCGGATAAAAGCGTTGAGCGAGGTCGACTTACCGCTACCGGTGGGGCCGGTGACGAGGATGATGCCGTAGGGCAGGCCGAGCACCTTGCGGATGCGCTCCTGATCCTCGGCCGACATGCCCAGCTCTTCCATCGAGAGCGGCTGGCTCTTTTGATTGAGGAGGCGCAGCGAGATACTTTCGCCATACATCGTGGGCATGGTCGAAATACGGATGTCCAGCTCCGTGCCGCTCTGGCGGTAGACGATACGACCGTCCTGCGGGCGGCGCTTCTCGGAGATGTTCAGCTTGGCCATGATCTTGAGACGCGCGATGATGGCGCTCTCGAAGTCGACCAGGTTGTCCGGCACACGCACGGGTACCAGCTCGCCGTCGATCCGGTAGCGGATCTGCAGGCTCTCCTTCAGCGGTTCGAAGTGGATGTCGGTCGCGCGGTCTTCGACGGCCTTGGCGATGACTTCGTTGACGAAGCGGATGATCGCAGCATTGGCGTCTTCCTCCACATCCTGGAGGCGCGAAACGTCGTCGGTCGCGATGTCGGACTCGCTGAGGGACTCGGCGCCGACCCCGAAACGCTGCGTCAGCATGTCGCCAATCGCACGGGCGGGCCCGATAAACCAGGCCGGGAAACGCCCGCTGCTGGTATAGACCCAGTCGTCCATCTCCGGGGTGGGGAACCACGGGGTGATCAGCGGCAGGCGCGTGTCGCCCTCGGGCAGCTTGTGCGCGATCGGCAGACACTGGAAGGCGTTGAGTAGGCGCAGCGGGAGCTGTTCGGTCACGTTCTGGACCAGCTCAAAGCTCTCCAGATACGGGTAACCGGCTTGCTCGGCCAATTTTTGCGCGAGTTCCTTTTCGCCCTCGCGCCGAAAGCGGGCCAGCAACGGCATCTTCTGCCCACGCGGAGCCTCGGCAAACATCTGCTTCTGCTCGTCGGGCAGGTTTGCCGTCAGTTGCTCAAGGTAATCGATCGTTGGAGAAATCATGGCGTTGCGGTGAAGACCGGGGAATCGGGTTTGCCTCCCGCCCAAGCAGGCGCAGGAGGCAGCGGCATCTAGCGGTTGTAGCGGCGCGGTACGCTGTTGCGGGAAGTGTCTTCCAGCGGCTCGTCGGTTACGGGCACCTGGTCGTCTCCATCTTCGTTCAGTCTGAGCCCCTCGTCATTCAGAGGAGGCTCGCCGCGGGGGCGGAATGTGCCGGTCTCGAGGTAATCACGCACTTGGGCGCCCTTTTCCATCCGGTCGAGCATCACGCCGGCGTCTTCCGAGATTTCGCCAGGGGTGCGCAAGATAGTCGGGCGGATAAAGATGAGCAGTTCCGTCCGTGTATTGCTCTTGGTCGTGCGATTGAACAGCTTGTTGAGGAGCGGGATCTTGCCGAGAATCGGGTTGCTGGACTCTGTTTCGGCAGTGTCGTTGCGCTGCAACCCCCCCAGCACGACCATGCCGCCATTCTCGACGCTGACAAAGGAGTTGGCCCGCCGCGTGCCGATAATCGGCTGATTCTGTTCACCGATATTAACTTCGCCGATCACGTTATCGACGGTCTGCTCGATCTCCAACTGGATGACGCCATCGTCGCCGATCAATGGTGTCACATTCAGCTCCAGGTTGATGTCCTTGAACTGAATCTGATTAGTGATGGCGTTGTTGTTGGTATTCAGATTGGTGGTGCTACTGGTCAACACCGGGCGCTGTTCACCAACCGAAATGCTGGCCTCGCGATTGTGCGTGGTCACGATCGTGGGCGCAGAAAGCACCGAAGCGTTTCGGTTCGTCTGCACGGTTTGGAAAACGATATCCAGGCCGAAGCTGGAGTCGGGGCCGAAGTAGAGCGGCGCATTAAAGCCGACGCCCCAAGGGGCACTGAACGGGTCTAGGATCCAGCCATCGCTGGTCGTCGGCTTCCCGGTACCAGTCGTGGTGGTGTTTCCATCGCTATCGGTGGTGGTAGAGGTATCCGTCGACTTGGCACTGCTGCCAAAGTTGTTGTTGTAGGAAATCCCGAAGGCCCCGAGCCCCGAAACATCATTGTCTCCGAGCGTCACGTCGGTAATCACCACCTCGATGCGCACCTGGGCCAGCAGCACGTCGATCTCGGAGATCAGCTGTTCGAGGTAGCGCAGGTCGTTTTCCGTCCCGGAGGCGACGACGCGGTTCGCGCGCTCGTCGGAGACGATCGTCATGAAGTCGCTGAACTGCAGGTTGGAAGCGTCGGCGCGGAGGGCTGCGGCGGCCTGGTTGCTGCGAGCGCGTTCGGCGGCGGCCCGTTGCTGGGCGACAGTCGGTTGCTCGCCCGAACGGTTGTCGCGGGCGTCCTTCTGTCCGGTTACCACCTGCTCGATCAGGCTCACGACGTCTTCGGCCGTGGCATAGCGGATCGGGTAGACCTTGGTGCGCGTCATCGGCGCCACATCCACGTCGAGTTGCTCGACCAGCTGGCGGATGAGCTGTTCGTTGCCCGGGTGGGTAAAGGCGATGACCTGGTTGGTCCGCTCGTCGGCGTCAAAACTGGTGTTGAACTCCAGTTGGCGGCGCAGCGGGCCGGCCTGGAGCTGCTGCATGCGCTGCAGGGCGTCGCGCGAGCTGATGTTGTTCAAGGGGATGAACAGCATCTTGATGTTGGGCTGCGCGGGCGAGTCGATGATCGTGAGGAGGCGCTCGATCCGCTGGAGGTTGACCAGCGGGTCTGTCACCAGCACGGCGCTCGACTTGTGGTAGACGAGCGGGGCGCCTTGCGACATCAGCGGCTGGATGGCGGGTACCGCCTCATCAGTCGTCAAATAGCTGAGGTGGAAGAGCTTCTGGTAAATTTGCTGCGAAGACTTGGCATTGAGGGTCGAGCCCTCCCAGAGCGGCGGGGTCTGGTTGACCGCGATGCCGGTGTGGACCGCCTTGAGGAATTCGTCGCCCAGAGGGAGGATCGCGATGCCGTTGAGGGCGAGCAAGCTCTCGATCGCACGGATCGCCTCGCCACGGTTCATCTGGCCCTGGCTGTAGAAGCTCACCTTTACCTCGGGCAGGCCCTGCTGGCGGAGAATAGGCTTGCTGGTGTAGTTTTCCAGCATCTGGAGCACGTCTTGCGTGCCCATTTGGGAGATGCGGATCACGCCCACCGGGTCTTGCATGCGGTCCGGCGCCATGGTGTCGGCCACGCTGGCGGGCGCTTGGGATTCATCGCCGGTCGCCGAGCGGTTGACGACGGTGGTGCCGCTGCCGGGCGTGCGGAGCGAGGAGGGCAGCGAAGACGGGGCGCTGGGGGGAGGCCCAAAAGGCGGCGGAGTGGTCGGCGGGGGCGGCGGCGTCCCCCGAGGAGGCGTGGTGGGCTGAGCCCAAGCCAGCGTGGAGCCCAGCAGCAGCAGGCTCAGCGTGCTGGCGCGTTGCCAGGCGGTGGGGCGGGTGACGCTGGAAGCGGAAGCAGGAATTCGCATCGGGGAAAGTCGGGCGCGTTTAGTTGGAAGATTGGAGGGCCTCACTCTTGAGCTGGAACGACGCAATCTCAAAGGTCGCATCGAGGGTGCGCGGGTCTTTCGGGATCGCGCGCAGCGTAAAGCCGGTGAGGGTCAGGTAAGGGCTTTCGGCCTTCAGCTTTTCGTCGAAGGCCATCAAGTCGGGAAGGGAAGCCCGGTCGATATTGAGTCGAACCCGGTAAAAGTTGAAGAGTTCCGAGGATTCCGTGGGCGCACGGTTGATCACAAAGTCCTGCAAGGCGTTATCGCGCGCCATGGCGTCGATCTTGCCGAAGAGCTGGCTGGCGTTGAGCGTGCGCTCCGGCTCGATGTCGGTAATGGCGTGCTCGTAATCAAGCTGAGCCTGCTCGGCCTGGGCCAGCTTGCGCTCCTGCGCGGCGAGGTTTTGGCCGGTGCGCTTGAAGTGACGGATCTCGGGCCCGAAGTCCCCCAGCACGGCGAAGAGCCATACCAGCAGGATCACCCAGACGAAGGCCAGCGCCAGCAAGCGTTCGCGGATGGAGAGCCGTCTTAACCAATGAAAGATCTTTTGCTGCATGGCGGTTTAAGGTTGGGAAGCCAGGGCAGAGCGTTGTTCGTCGGCCAGGTTGGGCACGTCGGAGAAAGTGACTTTGAGGCGGTATTCGGCGCCGCGGGTCTCCGAAGTCTGTTCGACGGTGGCCGTCGTGATGAAAGGAAGTTCGCGCAGCAAGTCCACATAGTTGTTGACGGGCCCCACGGCAGTGGCCTTGCCCGTGATCTCGATCGTATCGAGCCCATTGGAAGTCACGCGTTCGAAGTAGACCTCGGGAGGGCGCACCATGTTGATCAGCTCCAGCATGCGGAACGGGCGCAGCCCGGCGCGGGAGCTGGACTGCAGGCGCTCGGTCAGCAACTGCTGTTGCGTAATGGTATCGACACGGGCCATCTGCTCGGCCTCCTTGGCGGCGCGGGCACCGTTCCAGGCAGAGAGGCCGAAGAGCGCGAGCTGCAGGAGCAGCAGCAAGATAAAGGTGCCCGCTGCGGCCAAAGCGGCGATCGTCAGGTAACCTGCGAAGCGCTGTTCACGCTGCAGGCGCGTCTTGGCCTCGGCATCGCGCAGGTCCAGCGTCCACCAATCGGCTGCGCCCCATTGGGGGTAGACGACCTGTTGATCGTCCCCGTGGCGGATCGTCCAGTGCCAGCCGCGATCCTTGGAATGCGTGACGAGGCCCACCGTCCAGTAGCCCTCTTCGACCTGGGCATCGGCCACGCCGGGTAAGGCGCGCAACGCCTGTTCGCGGGCAAACGCGTAGGCCGTCTCGTCGGCTTCTTCGGGCAAGGGGACGGAGCGCACAGCCTGGGGCAGGGGCTTGCCCTTTTCCAGCCGCAGGGCCGTCATGCTGCCGGAGGCTTCGACAAAGCGCACCACCACGGGGGCCTCCACGCGGGTGACGGCGGTGAGAAAGCCCGGGAAGACGTGCGCGGCCTTTTCATCCAGCTTCAGCCCGGCCTGTTCGAGGCGGAAGCGCGGCACGGCGACGAGCAGCAGCTGGTGACGCTCGGCATCGGTCCAGTAGCCCCAGCACAGTTGCTCCACGGGGAACGGGGACGAGCCTTCCAGCGTCAACTCGGCAAACGCCGCATATTCTTCCGGAGGCAACTCCGGTGGCAACTCGGCGAGCTGGGCAAAACAGAGATGACCGGGGATCCACTGGATCGGAGTATGTTCGGCAACCTCTGCCGTTTCGGGGCTAAGCGCAGCGAGCTTCATTCAAGTCTGTCATTAAAGTTCCCAGCTGTTTCGGCTGTCCAACCAATTTTTGTGTTCTCCCGCAGGCGGATGATCTGAAAGGGGAAGCGCTCGCTCTGCTGCTGGCTGGTATTCTGCGTCGAGCGGTCGCTTTCGCCCTCTGTATCCTGGCGACCTTCCTGGCCCTGACGGCCTTGTTGCCCGCCCTGCTGGTCGTCCCCTTGTTGGCCATCCTGCCCTTGGCGATCGCCATCGCCCCCTCGGCCCACATCTTCTCCACCGTCGCCGCCGTTTTCGCCGTCGCCGTTCCGGTTGGAGTTGTTGTTGCCGGAGCTGGAGCCGATTTGCAGCAGGGTGGTGAGGGCAAACTGGGCGTCTCCGCGCGTGGCGATAACCTCCACCCACAGCTGGCCCACCTCGATGGACGCCATCGAAGTTTCGGTAACGGAGGCATTGCCGATGTCGCGGTAATAGCGGTCGTCTTCGGTATCATCGTCGTCCCAGCCGTCTCGGTAGTCCACAATTTCGCGGGCGTCGAGCACTTGCAGCTCTTCCAGCGCATAGAGCACCTCGGCGGGAGCGGTATTGATGTTTACGGGGCCCTCGTAGCGCAGGGACGCCATGCGCTTGAGCTGCGCCCAGGCGGGGGAAATGCGTTCCTCATCCATCCAGAACGCCTCGCGCATGGCCGGGATCAGCTCCAGCTCGGCCCACTCGCGCGGCTTGCGATTGGCGGCGCGGATCGGCGGGTCGAGGCGCTTGTAGTCCTCGCCGTCAAAGCCGTTGAGGCGCTTGAGGTCGTCGTCGTCGCCCCAGTCGAGCAGGCTGTCGGCGGCGTCGTTGGCCAGGTAGTCCGGAATGCCGAGATAGGTAAAGAGCGCGACGAGTTGGTCGTAATCCAGCGAGTTGAGGGGGAGGCGCGACGATTCCTCGACCAGCCGCACCTCGATGGTAACCCCATTCTTGGGCTCGTAGTGCGCGAATTCCAGCGGCTTGGACCAGCCTTGCGCGGGCCCCCACAGGTGCTCTTCCACCTCCTGGAAGGCGGCCAAGGTGGCCACGGTGGCTTCGAGCGAAGCGTAGGCCTCGTGTCGCAAATCGTCCTGGTTCTGGTAAAGGGAGCTGTAGCGCAGTTGCTGGAGCGCCTCATCCATAAACGCCACCACGATGATCGAGAGCAGCATCACCAGCGCCAGCACCAAGACGAGGATGCTGCCGCGGCGAGAGCGAAGGCTCGGGCGTTGTCTAATACGCAGGGTCACGGGTGGAAAGGGGGAGGGGCACGTAGCGCTCGGTTATTTGCTCGCCGAGGGTAAACGTCAGCTTGAGGTAACGGGGCAAGGGGAACTCGCCGTCTTCTTCGCGCGGCTCGTCCTCGACTTCCCACTCGTCGATGTCTTCCTCGTAGTAGACGTATTCGACGTTTCGCACGTAGGGGCTCAGCAATGTTGTGCGCAGGTCGCGCTCGTAGCGCACTTCCGGCTGCAGCATGCCAAACCAGATCAGGGAAAGCTGGCGCTGCTGATCGTCGAAATAAAGGTAGCTCTGCGCTTCGGGCGACGTGCGCTCGTCGACCTGCAGGAGCGGGCCGGTCTGGTATTGGTAGATGGCCAGCAGCGGGCGGTTCGGGCTGCCGTTCCAGTGCGGAGGCAGGGCAAACTGAAGGGCCTCGCTCGGCAACTCTTCGACGCCTTCCGGCTCGCCCAGGCGGTCTTCATCGGCAAAGGCGTCGGCGGCGGCGAGGGTCTCGCGCAGGTAAAAGGCCACCCCGTCGGCATGGTTGGGCAGGAAGAGGCCCTGATTCCGGTTCAGCCACGTCTGGCTGATCGTAAAGATGTGGAACGACATGACCGTGAGCAGCCCTCCGGCGAGCACGATCACCACGAGCATCTCCACCAGGGTGAAGCCGCGCCGATGCAAAGAGCGCTTACCAGTCACGGCGGTCCGCGACCCTTTCAATCGCATCCTGTGTGTCGTCCACCAGCCGGCCCCGATCCGTCGGGTCCGACCAGTTCTTGTTGTAGACGAGCAGCGTTTCCTCGAAGCGGCTGTCCTGAAGGCTGTCGCCGTTGCGCCAGCGGTATTCGAGCGTCACGTAAAAAAGGTCGGGCAGGTCGGTTTCCTCCAGCTCGGCCTCCCAGTCGATCTCGCCCAGCAAGGGGGTCGTGAATTCGCCGCCGTCCTCCAGCTCCATGTAGTCGCCGATGGCGAAGATCTGGGCACGCACCCAGCGGAGGTCTTCCCGCTGCGCCGCGTGGTCGACCCGCTCGGTCGGCAAGGCGTTGAGCGCGGCGATAAAAGCCTGCGTCAGCACCGCAATGGACATGAAGGCGATGGCCATGGCCACGATCACCTCCACCAGGCTGAAGCCGCTGCGTTGGGAGCGAAGGCGCGGCATCAGCGGGTCTCCTGGGGGAATGGACGCCCTGAAAAGGGGTCGATAGTGACGCTGCCGCGGTCCTGGATGTCGAGTTCCCACTCGGCGGTAAAGGGCGATTCGCTGCGGTCGGGCGCAAACTGCACCCGGTCGACTTCGCGACGCTGTGGGCGATCGTCGACCCGAAAGCCCTCGGCGGGCATCTGGATAAACCACTGCCACTCGATGTCGTCCTTCACCTTGCTGTAGCGGGTGGTGACGGTCTGCAGCGTGGAGCCGTCGGCGCTGCGGATCTCAAACTGCGCCTGCTCGGGCTGGAAGAAGAGCTGGGTCACTTCCTTGCGCTGGGCGGCGTAAAAACGGGCCTCCTGCACGGCATAGACCAGCGATTCCTCCAACGAACGTGGATCTTTGCGGCCCAGCATCGGGGTCACGGAAAAAGCGATCACGCCGCTCAAGGCTGCCATCAGGCCAAGCACGATCATGATCTCAATGATCGTAAAGGCCTTGCGTGGGGAGCGCGAGAAGCTGGAGCACAGGAAGCACACGGTCGGTTAAACGCAATGGCCCAGCCTTAGTTGCGTCGCAACCCTTTTCTATAACGCTTGTCAGGAGAAAACAAAAAAGGCCGGCGTTGACGGCCGGCCCTTGATGCAAAGTTACGATAACGTTGCTTACCAGTTTCCAATATCGTCACTGTCGCTGCCTGTGTCGTTGGCCATAGACCAGACGTCGTATTTCTTCGCGCCGTGCGGGTTTTTCGTCCCGGGATAACGATATTGATACGGGTTGCCCCAAGGGTCGATCAGGTCGTCCTGCGAGTCGATATAAGGACCGTTCCAGCGCCCTTCCTTGCCGGCGGGGGCGCTCCAGAGCGCGGCGAGGCCCTCTTCGGTCGAGGGGTAGTTGCCCACGTCGATGCGGTACTGCGTGAGCGGGGCTTCGATCGAACTGGTGGCAAACATCTCGGCTGTTTTCTCCTGGCCCTGCCCGAAAATGCCGGCGAGGTTGCCCACGACAAGGCCCATCACAAAGGTGATGAGCGCAAAGACGATAAGCATCTCGGTGATGGTAAAACCGCCGCGGGGCCGATGACGGAAAGCTCTGGACTGCTTCATGTCATCTAAAAACGTCTGAGAACGCTTCGGGTTGCAACCTCACAGTGGATAAAAAAGCGCCGCTCGTGGAGGAGCGGCGCGCAGAGAGCGGGAATCGAGAGATACTGCTAGTTTAGCTGGAAAGGGAATTCCTGGCGTACGCGGGTATTCACCGCGCGCCCATCCTGCTTGCCCGGCTCGAAACGGGCTCGCGTCAGCGCGCGGATCACCGATTCGCTGAAGTCGGGATGCGACGATTTTTCGATCGTGATCTTGCCCACCGTGCCGTCGGACTTGACCTCAAAAATCGCCACCACATGGCCGCTGGCGCGGATCTGCTTTTGCGCCAGCGGATATTGAATATCCAGGCGACCGGTCGGGCGCGGCTTTTCCGTCAGGTCCTCGAAGGCGATGAATCCATCGTAGATGTCATCTGGAATGATGATGCCATAATCGAACTGCACGGGGATGCCGCCCGATCCTTCGGCGATACCTTCCATCACGTCGAGGGGCGGCGGTTGCAGATCGGGCTTGGGCTCCTTGAGTTCGATCTGCTGCTCCACCTTTGGCGGCTCGACGATGGTCACCGGGTCGACGACCGGTGGCTTGATCTGAGTCGGGTCGATGCCCGTGTCGGCGGGCTGGACCTGCGCGGTGATCCATTGGCTGATGGGGAGGAGCAGCATCACCGCAAAGGCCAGGGTAACGCAGCTGGCCAGCGAGAGGGGGACCTCGGGCTTGAGGTTCGGGGGCATGTTCGAGTCGCTCATGGAGTAGATGGGGCTAAGGAGAAAATAAGCTCCGGCGGGGAAGGGGATGGATCGCGGGAGCGGTGGAACTATAACTCGGTTTGACCTCCCTTGTCACGATAATATGCGTAGATAACCTCAGAAAATGGGCACAAAAAAACGCCGCTCCCAAAGTGGAAGCGGCGTGAAAGGATGGACCGTGTCAGGTCTCTTAGCGGGACTGGATCGCGGCGTTGATCTGATCCAGGTAGCTCTGGATGTATTCCTGACGCTTCAGCTGTTGGGCGCGGGTCAGCAGGTCGGCTGCGCGGGGCAGCTCGCTGCGCTTCACGCGGAGCTGGGCGTGGGCCACGAGGGCTTCGACCACCGTGTCGATGTCTTCCAGCTCTTCAGCGCGCTCAAAGTAAGTGATGGCCTGCTGTTGCAGGGCGATCTTGCGCTGCTGGTAGTTGGCATTGTCCTGCGCTACATCCGGCTCGGCCGAGGAGTAGTAACGGCCCAGCACGATGAGGGCGCGGCCATTGAAGGGATCGGTCTTGAGGATCTCTTCGAGGTTGGCGACGGCCTCTTCGGTCTTGCCCTGGGTCAGGTTGATTTCCGAGCGCAGGGTCAGGATGTCGTTCTTCTGCTTGGTCGTCAGCTCGCTCATGTTCTGCTCGATGGCGTCGAGCAGCTGCGTGCTTTCGTCGAAAGCTTCGTAACGGTTCAGGTACTGGGCGGCCTGGTAGTATTGGGTGAACGAGCGAGCCTCAGCCGACTTTTGCACGGCGGCAAGGTAGGCATCTGCGGCGTCGCGCACCATTTCCTTGTTCAGGTAGATGTCGCCCAGCAGCATGAGCATGGGGGCATCGGCCTTGCCGAGGAAGCGCACGATCTCGAGGTTCTTGGCGGCCTCGTCGATCATGTCCATGCCGATGTAGCTGTTGGCCTGGGCGTTCCAGTACTGGACGTTGTTCGGCTTTTCGAGCAGCAAGTCGCCAAAGAGGGCGGCGGCTTCGGCGTAGCGCTCCTGCTGGAGCAGCACGTTACCGAGCAGTTGCTTGAACTCGGTGATGCCCGGGTTGAGCATCATCGCGCCACGCAACGCGTTTTCGGCCGGGATCAGCTGCCCTTGGTCGAAGTAGATCGAGCCGAGGAGGCCGAAGGTCACCGGGTCGTTGTCGCCCAGTTGCAGGGCCTTGACGAACGATTGGGCGGCGAGCTGCGGGCGATCCGTCTTGAAGTAGATGTGGGCGAGGTTCTTGTGGGCGCGCAGGAAGTTGGGCATCCCGGTGTTGGGATCCACGGCGCGCTTGAAGTAGTTCTCTGCCTGGCTGTAGCCAGCCTTGTTGTTGGTCAGATCGGCATTCTGCATGCGCAGCGCACCGGCGATCTGCAGGATCAGGGGCGAGGGCTTGGGGCTGGAGTTGATATAGGTCTCCAGCGCAGCCAGCGCCTGATTGTTGGCCTGCACGTTGGCTTCGCCCGTCTGCTGGCCCAGGATGGTCCGCAGTTGGCCGAGCGCCGCCATGGCGGGCTGGTCGTCGCGGGGGATATCGGGCTCGATCGCGAGATTGATCGTGAGGAGCCCGGCCATCGCATTTTGCCAGACCGGCGTTTGATAGATACCAGCCGCGGTCTGAAGCGGTTGCACAGGGGCGGGGCGGGGTTGAACGCCCTGGGCCGTGACGAGGGAGGTCACGGTCGCAAACAGGGCAAGGAAGGAAAAGCGTTTCTTCATGACGTAGGAATGAAGGCGTATCAAACTATCTTAAATTGAAGGGGAAGGGTTGACGAACCCAGACGTTCACGGCCTTGCCGTCCTTTTGTCCTGGTTCGAAACGCAGACGGCGCAGGGCGCGCACCACGGCTTCTTCAAAGAGGGGGTGGTCCGACTTTTCGACGCGGATTTCACCGACCGAACCGTCAGCCTTTACGACGAAGCGCACAATCACCTCGCCCTCCACGCGCTGGTTCTTCAGCTCGAGGGGGTATTGGATGTTGGGGCGCCCCACCATGTTGGGCTTTTGGGTGAGGTCGCTGAGCTCGTAGATGATTTCGCTCATCTGCTGGCCCAGGTCGAGAGACGGCATCGTGAAGTCGCCACCGGCGAGGCCGGAAAGGTCGGAATTGAGGGAAAGCTCAAGCTGCTCGATCGACGGCGGCTCGAATTCCTGCTCCATTTCCTCAATTTCCTGCTCCTCGGGTTCTTCCGGGGGCGGCGGGGTGATGTCGTCCATCTGCGGCGGCTGGTAATCAACGATGTCGACCTCCTGCTTGTCATTGTCCGTCATGCCAGTGATGTACTGGCTGATGGGGAGGAGCAGCATCACGACGAGCGCAAGGATGAGCCCGGTGATGAGGGAAAACGGCACCTCCGGCTTCAAATTCGGTGGAATATGGCTCTTGCTCATGGGAGGCAGGGGTTAGTCGTTGATGGTCGAGAAGTAGACCGGCGTGGTGGCGGAGGCGTACTTCGCTTCGTTGACGACGCGGATGACGATGTCGGATGGCGCGGCGCGGTCCGGCTGGATAATCACCGGCATGCGCGAGTTTTCCGACACGTTGCGGACGACGACGGGGCGAACGCCGGTGACGCCGATGGGCTGGCCACCGTACCACACTTCACCTTGGTCGGTGACGGCGATCAGGATCGCGTTGCGCTCGAGCTGGAATTCCGTCGTGGCGGTTTCCCGCACGACTTCCACCCCCGGCTCCTGCGTGAAGACCGTCGTCACGATGAAGAAGATCAGCAGGATGAACACCATATCAATCATCGGAGAGATGTTGATATCGCTGACTTCCGCTTCCTGGTTGAGAGTTCCTCGTTTGGCCATGGCGTTTAGGCAGCTTGGTTGTGTTGGCGGTGGATGCGCTGCACCACGGCGGTCTCGAGCTGGGCGAGGAACGCAAGGTAGCGGTTACGCTCACGCACGACCCAGGCGAGGAAGAGGTAGCCGGGAATCGCGATCATCAGGCCCGTCTGGGTCGTGATGAGGGCGACGCGGATACCTTCCGCCACCAGTTCCGCCGCTTGTCCAGACGCGCTGGAGAGGCCACGGAAGGTGTCGAGCATGCCGATCACGGTGCCAAGGAGGCCCATGAGGGGGGCAATCGTCACCAGGGTGCTGATTACGGTAATGCGCGCATTGATGTCCGGGACGATCCGGGCGCGCACGGCCTCGACGCGAAGGAGGTTTTCCTCACCGAAGGTGTCGTGGTCGCCGCGCACGAAGCGCACGACCTGGCCGACGTGCCCAGTGCCTTGGCCGGGCTGGTCGAGCCACGGTTCCCAGGTCTTCTTGGGCGTTTTCTTCAGCTTGGCGCGTTTGAGGCGCAGAATAACGGCTATGGCTTCGAAGTAGATGAAGATGGCGAGGATGGCGAGCGGGATCATCAGCCAGCCGCCCTCCCTCCAGATACCTACGATGAAATCTAAGCCCTCTGCGGAGAACAGGCTCTCGGGGCCGCCCACCAGCCGAGCCTGCTCCGCCGCGGATAGCGACTGATCGCTATCGGCGGTTGCTTGGGCGAGCAGGTGCATGAATGGCATCATTCGGTGGGGTGGGGGTTAGGCGGAGCGGTTGGCTTCTTCGACGCGCATCTCGACGATCCCGTTCACGAAGCCGACGGCCGTCTGTTCGAGCGAGCCGATCACGCCCTTGGCCTTGCGGCTGAGCATCGCGTGAATGACGAGCGTCGGGATGGCCACGATCAGACCCCACTTGGTGGTGATCAGCGCTTCGGAAATACCGGAGGAGAGGCTCTTGGCGTCGCCGGTACCCACGATGGTGATCAGCTTGAAGGTCTTGATCATACCCGTCACGGTGCCGAGCAGACCGAGCAGCGGGGCCACGGCGGCCGTCACGGCGATGAAGGCGAGGAAACGCTCCAGCTTGGGCTGGGTGGCGATGATTTGCTCGTAGAGCACTTCGTCGATCACTTCCTTGTCCTGGTCGGCGTTTTCCACTGCCACGGTGAGCATGCGACCGGCGGGGCCGCCGACGCTCTTGGCGTGGGCCAGCGCCGCGCTCTGGTCGCCATTGCGGAGGTGGCCGAGGATCTTCTCCAGGTCGGAGGCCTTGGCCTTGCGCACGCTCATCAGCTCGATGAGCTTGAAGACGGCCACGATCATGGCGGCGATGAAGAAGCCGAGGATCGGCCACATCGCAAAGCCACCAGCTTCGAACTCTTGCACGAGGCTCAGGCTCTGCACCACGTTTTCGACGGCTTCACCGCCGGTGGTGTCGATCGGGAGGGTGCCTTCGCCCTGAACGGCAGCGGCAATGCTTTGCTGGAACTGGGGCAGGGGGAAGACTTCGGCGCGGTTGTCGATTTCCTGGCGGGTCAGGCCCACCGTGCTGCCGTCAGCCGAAACGAAGTAGGAGACGGGGCCGGCCTGGACGAACGAGCCGTCGAGGATCGTGCCGGAGCCGCGCACTTGTGCCTTGCCTTCGAAGGTCTTGCCGCCGATCAGCTCCCACGAGCGGTTGACGGCGGTGTCGAGGACTTGGAGCTGGCGGTTGAAAATCTCGCTGTCGGAGAGGTCGCTCTCGGCCTGGGCGGCTTCGATCGCGCCATTGAGCGTGCTGAAGTAGACCGGGATTTCGGCCGGGTTCAGCGAGGTCTGCAGGCGGTTGAAGTAGTCGTTGAACAGCGTGTTCTGCAGGTATTGGTTGGCCTGCTGCGATTGGCTGATCGTGCGGTCGAGCTGGCTGGTCTCGACGTCGAGGGTCTGCGTCACGCGCTGGGAGTTCTGGAACTCGGAGCGCAGGTTCGCGACTTCCTGCTCCAGAATGTCGAGGCGGGCCGCCAGGTCGGGCTTCTCGGCATTGATTTCTTGCTGCAGGGCAGCGAATTCCTGGGTCGCTTGCTCAAGCCGATCGCTGATCTGGCCTTGTGCCTGGTCAAAGTTCTGGGCGCTGAGGCTCAGGGTCGTGCCGGCGAGCAAAAGGAGGGATAAAGCCTTTTTCATAGTGTGCTCTCTAAGGGTGCGATGTGCAGCCAGATGTTAGCGGGAGGGGCGGACGTCGGTTACGTTGATCGGCAGTTCGACGAACTCGGCCGGCTTCACGTCGCCACGGTAGTAGATGAACGCCTTCTGGATCTGCGGGGCGAGGTCGTTGCGCTCGGTCCACTGCCAGCCGCCCTTGGCGGGCGTGCCGATCCCGGCGATCGTGCCTTCCTGGTCCACATAGTAGGCTTGGGCGAGCCCGAGGTAGAGCACATCGACCGACTTGCTCTGGCCGTCGGCCGTTTGCTTCAGGTCGGTCGTGATGATGAACTGGGAGTTGAAGCGCTCGATCTGGTTGAGGATGCCGATCACCACCGCCATGCGGTTGGAGACCGGGCCCTTGCCCAGTGAGGGGGTGAGCTTCTCGACGTCCCGCTTGAGCGGGGCGGGGAGGTAGTCGATCATGGCGGCGATCTGCGCTTCGTAGTCGGGCAGCTTGTCACGCACCACGTTGGTGGCGGAGGTCAGCTGGCTGATCTGGCTGCGCTTTTCCGAAATCACCTGCTGAGCGGAGGACGCCCTCTCTTGAGCCGTGGCGATGCGCTCCTGCAGGTCGGCCTTTTCCTGTTCGAACAGGTCGATCCGGCGCTGGATGATTTCCTTCTCTGCCTGCCATTCGTTGCGCGCTTTTGCAATATCTTGCCGCACGCGGACGTATTCCGAAATCGAGTTGCGGGTGCTGTCGATTTCTTGCTTTACGGCCGCAGTGTTTTGTTGCGCGGCAAGTGACGTCGCGCACAAAGCGACTGCACACAGGCCAAAGCGGGTCGTCTTCTTCATAATAGGGTGGTGAACTTTGTCAGGGTTGGTTCGTAAGGAGGTTCCGGTGGCGGGCCGTACGGTATCAACTGTTGAGGACGCCGCAGGGGGTTCGCTGTCCGGGGCACGTCGGGGCTCGCAGGGGCGTGCGCTTGCGTGCAGCCATGGCTGCCGACGTTCTAGGAGTTTATTGGGGTTGTCAATCAAATGGACTAGTAGTGAGGCTGATGGTGGGCCATGGGGTGTGGTAGCCTTGTCGATACTACAACCTGTCACCGTCGCGTATCGGAAATGTCAAGTGTCTAGACTTTCCCACCTGCAAGAATGGACGCTCAACTGAAGGAAAATGCTCGAAAATAATTTTTTTCTTTACCGGGTGCCCCAGTTTTGGCTCTATCTCCCCTTTCTCATGATCAAAACCCGCAAATCCATCGCCAAGAAGTTCAAGGTTACGGCTTCCGGCAAGGTCATGCGTCGCAAGGCTGGGCACCGGCACTTTCTGCGGAACAAGACCGTGAAGCAGAAGCGCAAGATGCGCCAGGACCAGCAATGCAGCAACGGCGTGACCCGCTTTGTGAAGATTGCCTGCCCGGGCATGTTCTAAAGCCCGCCCTCGAACTGACTGAAGAATCATCCGGCTCGAGAGGGTGAGCACCGCTCGGCGACCCTCCAGCCACGCTACCAAAATAACAAAACATGCCGAAATCACGTAATGTTGCCGCCACCCGCAAGCGGCACCAGCGCAAGCTGAAGCAAGCCAAGGGCTACTTCGGAAACGCCAGCCGCCTCTACCGTTATGCCAAGCAAGCGGTCGACCGCGCCGGTCAGTTTTCCTATCGCGACCGTCGCGTCAAGAAGCGCGAGTTCCGTAGCCTCTGGATCGTCCGTATCAACGCCGCCTGCCGCGAAGAAGGGATCAACTACTCCCGTTTCATGGCCGGTCTGCGCATCCTGAACATCGAGCTGGACCGCAAGGCCCTCTCCGAGCTGGCCATCCACGACGAGGCCGCTTTCAAGGCCCTGATCGTCAAGGCCAAGGAAGCCGTTCAGCAAGCCGCTTAAGGCTTCGGACCCTGTGACTTTTTCCTCGCCCGTGCGCCCCCCGGCCACGGGCTTTTTTACGCCCGTAAGGCACCTGCGGTTGCAGGAGGCTCGACCTTGGGCTACCTTCGATGGAGCGTATCTACCGCCCGTCCCAAACTTTACCCGTAGCGGGGTGAATCTGGTATGTTTGCCACTGTCAAAGCAAAGCCCCGCTCTCCCACCGCTTTACTCGCCCCGTATCGTGCAGCTGATCCCGCAAACAATCCTGACCTTGGGTGCCCTGCTGGCACTTCCCTTCGCACTGTCTGCCAACCCGGTTGAAGCCGAAGTGCAGGAGCCGGCGGACGCCTTTCTGGTAGAGTCCGACGCGATGGCGGAGGCGATCCTGTTGCTGTGGGAGCTCGACGAGATCGGCTGGGAAAGCCACCACGACCTGGGCGAGCTGGAAACCGCCACCGCAGGCGATGTGGCCGAAGACAATTTTGACGACCGTGAATCGGTCGCCGGTATGCAGCAGATGCTGGGCTCGAAGGAATGGGAAGCGCTCGAACGCCTCCGCCTCGCCTTCGACGACCGCTGCTTCAAGGCCAGCCGCTTCAAATGCCTCTCTGCCTGGAACCCGGGCAAAGACGAGGCCAAAGCGGGCAGCCACCTCTAGAGCTTTACAGTGTAACCGAGAACTTGAGAAAACATTCGGCGGTCGCAATCACGCGACCGCCGATTTTTTTGTCTGTGTGGGAGGCTTGCGAGCTATTCCTCAACTTCAAGCAGATCGAGCCCCGGCCGATTCGTTTCTCGCCTTGCCAAAGGCAGGCCAATGGTGTGGCTTGGACAACCCAACCCATGGAAGCGGAATTGCAAGCGATCATCGCGCAAGTAGAGCGCGACCTTCCCTCAGTCCAGACCCCGGCCGCCTTTGAGCAGTACCGGGCGACGATTAGCGGGCCCAACGGCAGCTTTACGGCCGTCACCAAGACCATCGGCAAGCTCTCGCCCGCCGAACGTCCCCAGGCCGGCAAGCTGATCAACCAATACAAGACGCGCCTGCAGGAGCTCTACGATGCCAAGTTTGCCGCGCTCGAAGCCGCCGCCTTGCAAGAGCGCGTGGGCCCCGCCGTCGACGTGACGCTGCCCAGCCCCGACGCCCAGCCCGGCAGCCTGCACCTCATCACCCAGGTGCGCGAAGAAATCTGCCGCGTGATGCGCAAGATCGGCTTTACCGTGGCCGACGGCCCGGAAATCGAGACGGAGTATTACTGCTTCGACGCGCTCAATACCCCCGCCGACCACCCGGCCCGCGACGCGCAGGACACCTACTACGTGCACCCCGAAGCCAAGGTGGGCAACGTCTCGCGTAAGGCTGCCGAGCGCTACCTCCTGCGCACGCACACCTCCAGCGTGCAGATCCGCACCTTGCTGAGCGAAAAGCCGCCGCTGCGCATTCTCTGCCCGGGCCGCTGCTTCCGTCGCGACACGGCAGACGCCACCCATAGCGCCAATTTCCACCAGATCGAAGCCCTCTACGTCGACTGCGGCGTGACGGTGACCGACCTGAAGGCGGACCTGGACTACCTCTTCAAGAGCCTGCTCGGCAGCGAGGCGCAGATCCGCTTCCGCCCGCACTACTTTGGCTACACCGAGCCCAGCTTCGAGGTCGACTTCAAGGCCAGCCACCTCGGCAAGGTCGGCAGCGACTGGATCGAGATCATGGGCTGCGGCATGGTCGACCCTGCGGTGTTCGAAGAAGTGGGCCTCGACCCCAACGAGTGGAGCGGCTACGCCTTCGGCCTCGGCATCGAGCGCATCGCCATGACGCTCTACGGTGTCGACGACATCCGCTACCTCTACCAGAACGACCTGCGCCTGCTGCGCCAGTTTGCCTAGGCCGCCGGGGTGGGGAGCCCGTGCCCGCACGCGCCCCCGCCGTTGCCCAAACATCCCTTTTTCCGTTTTTTACCGATGAAAATCTCCCGTAACTGGCTCCAGCGCTACGTGGACCTCGCCGATCAGAGCAACGAGGCGATCGCCCATGCCCTGACGATGGTCGGCTTTGAAGTCGAAGGCATCGAGCAGACCGGGTTACCCCAGCTCGATCACGTCGTGGTGGGTGAGATCCTTTCCTACGAGCCGCACCCCGATGCGGACAAGCTCTCCGTCTGTCAGGTCGACGTGGGGCAGGGCGAGCCGCAGCAGATCATCTGCGGTGCCAAGAACTTCAAGCAGAACGACCGCGTAATCGCCGCCCTCCCGGGTGCCGTGCTGCCGGGCGACTTCCGCATCGAGCCGCGCAAGATGCGGGGTGTGCAAAGCAATGGTATGCTCTGCAGCGAGTCCGAGCTTGGTCTGGCCGAAGAGTCCGACGGCATCGCGATTCTCGAAGAGCGCCCCGAAGTCGGCACGCCGATCAACGTGGTGTTCTCCGACAACGATACGATCTTCGACGTCGAGATCACGCCCAATCGCCCCGACGCGCTGAGCCACATCGGCATCGCGCGCGAAATGTCAGCCTGGTTCCGCCGCGAGCTGAGCTACCCCGAGATCCGCCTCGACCCCACGAACGCCCATCGCGGCTCACTGGTCGGGGGCCTTCGCGTAGAGGCCGACGAGCGCTGCCCGCACTACCTTGGCTACTCGATCCGCAATGTGAAGGTGCAGGAGAGCCCCAAGTGGCTCAAGCGCGCCCTCCAGGCCATCGGCCTGCGCCCGATCAACAACGTCGTCGACATCACCAACTACGTGTTGCATGAGCTGGGCCACCCGATGCACGCCTTCGACGTGAAGAAGATCGCGGGCAGCGTCGTCGTCGTCCGCCTGGCCAACGAAGGCGAAAAGATCACGACCCTCGACCACAAGGAACGTACCCTCACGGCTGATACACTCGTGATTGCCGACGCTGAGCGCCCGCTGGTCATCGCCGGCGTCATGGGCTCGGTCGAAGCCGAAGTCGACGAGACCACGACGGATATTTTCCTCGAAGTCGCCTACTTCCGCGCGTCGTTCATTCGCCGCACTTCCCGCCAATACGGCCTTTCCTCCGACAGCTCTTATCGCTACGAGCGCGGTATCGACCCGAAGGGCGCCGAATACGCCGCCATGCGTGCCATCGACCTGATCGTGCAAGTGACGGGAGGCGACCTGATGGGGCCGCCCCTTAGCGCGGGCGAACCACCGCTGATCGAGCAGTCGATCGACTTGCCGCTCCAGTTCGTCTACGACCGCCTCGGCTTCACCATTGAGGAAAACGAAGTGGTCGACTGCCTGCGCTATCTGGAGCTGGACGTGCGCCGCGAAGAAAGCAACGGCCAGACGACCCTCCGCGTCGGCATCCCCAGCTTCCGCCTCGATCTTTACCGCCCGATCGACCTCGTGGAAGAGATTCTGCGCATCTACGGCTGCGAAAAGATCCCGGCCACGACCAGTCGCTTCCCGAGCCTGCTGGCGGAGGACGCCCCTTCTGCCCGCCTGACGCGCCGCGTTTCGCAACTGCTCCTAGGCAAAGGCTTTAACGAGGCGATGCACTACACGCTGCGCCCCGAGAGCGAGCTGAGCACCTGGGCCGCCGGGGCCAACCCGACCAATCTGGCGCTGCAAAACCCGCTCGCCAGCGACGCCAGCCACCTGCGCCCCTCGCTCTTGCCCGGCCTGCTCGACTGTTTAGCACTCAACCAGGCCCGGGGTAACGAACCGCAGCGCCTGTTTGAGACCGGTCGCGTGTTCCGTGAGTTCAAGGGCCAAGTCCATGAGTTGACCGCCGTGGCCTTCGTGCTCAGCCAAAAAGCGCCCTCGCAATGGAGCCAGCGCCAGCAGCCCGACTTCTACACCGCTTCGGCCCTGATTCAGGAGGTGCTCAAAGGCTGCGGCGTCAGCGTTACGCCCGACCGCTTTGGCCCGGTGGAAGGCACCGGCGTCTGGCAAGGCGGCCACAGTGCCGGCTTCGGACGCCTGCAGATGGGCTTCGAGGCCCAATTCGGCCTGCTCGACGTCAAGCTGACCCACGATGCCGATATCGAGGGTGGGGTGCTGGCAGGTGAAATCGTGCTCACGCCCGACTTCCTGCAGCGCCCGGCCAAGCGCGCCCGCTACTCCAGCTTCAGCCAGTTCCCGACCGCCACGCGCGACCTCGCCCTGCTGGTCGACGCCTCCGAGCCCTCCGGCAAGGTGCGCAACAAGCTGGAAGGCATTGGCCGCAAAGCCACGGGTAAGGATTTCGACCTTGAGCAGGTGGAAGTCTTCGACGTCTACCTCGGTCAAGGCCTGCCCGACGGCAAGAAGAGCCTCGCCTTCAGCCTCACCTTCCGCAGCGCCGACCGCACGCTGACGGAGAAGGAGGTCAACGCTGCCTTCACCCAGATCCAGCACCAGATGACCAAGGGCACCGGCTACGAGCTGCGGTCCTGATCCATCAGCACAACGTTTTTAACGCACAAGGGAGGTCCCACGCCGGAGCCTCCCTTTGTTGTGTGCGCTATTCCACACTTGCCACCCCGGCGGCGTCGGTCTACGGCTTTTGACTTATGGCAGAGCAAACGCCGGCAATGGATCTGGATTACGTGGCCAACCTGGCCCGCATTGAGTTGACGCCCGAGGAGAAGGAGCGCTTCGCGAACCAGTTTAGCGCCATCCTGGGCTACTTCGAGAAGCTCAAGGCGGTGGATGTGAGCGGCATCGAGCCGACGGCGCACGCCTTCCCGGTCGAAAACGTGCTCGGCGCCGACGAGCCTGGCCCGGCCTTCTCCCCCGAAGAAGCCATGCGCAACGCCCCCGCCCAACGCCAGAACATGGTCGTGGTGCCCAAGGTGGTCGAGGACGCTTGATTAGCTCGCCAAGCGGCCGGATTCGCGGCATGATCGGCGCATGTCGAAGATCGTAACTTGTCTCTGGTATGACGGTAACGCTGAAGATGCCGCCAACTTTTACGTCAGTCTCCTCCCCAACTCGCGGATCGACAAAATCTTCCGCTCGCCTGTAGAAACGCCCGGCAGCCCCGCCGGCTCAGTCCTCACGGTAGAGTTCACCCTCGCCGGTCAGCGCTACATGGGCCTCAACGGCGGGCCCGGCGTCCACTTCACCGATGCCGTCTCGTTTCAGATCATGTGCGAGGACCAGGCCGAGGTCGACCGACTCTGGAATGCACTGAAGGCCAGCGGCGGCAAGGAGATCGCCTGTAGCTGGATCAAGGACCGCTGGGGCCTCAGCTGGCAGATCGTTCCGACCCGCTTGATGGAGCTGATCCAGGACCCTGACCCCGAGCGCTCTCGCCGCGCCATGATGGCGATGATGGACATGGTGAAGATCGACATCGCCAAGGTCGAAGCCGCTGCGGATGGACGTGCCTAGCCGTTTATGAATAAATTACTTTCTACATTACCCTTGGCCGATAAGTCCTCGGTCGAGCAAATCCGTGCGCGCTTCGATGGCGACGTGGAGCGCTTCTCCAACCTCGAAACCGGCCAGGTCGCTGCGCTCGACGGTCGCCTGATGCTGGAGACGATTACCGCCGCGGCTCGTGGCTGCATACCGCAAGCGCGCGGCGTGCTCGACCTCGGCTGCGGCGCGGGCAATTACTCCCTCATGCTCCAGCAGGCCTATGGTCGCGAACTCGACTTCCACCTCGTCGACCTCAGCCAGCCGATGCTCGACCGCGCGCAAGAGCGCCTGCGCGAGGCCGGGGCAGGGGAGCTGCACCTCCACCAGAGCGATTTGCGCACGCTCGACCTGCCGGAAGGAGAGGTGGATATCATCGTGGCCGCTGCCGTGCTCCACCACCTGCGCGAAGAGCACGAATGGCAGGAGGTCTTCGCCAGTCTCTACCGCTGGCTGCGCCCCGGTGGCTGGCTCTTCATCTCCGACCTCGTCACCCACGACGACCCGCAGATCGACGCCCAGCAGTGGGACGCCTACGGCCGCTATCTCGAAGGCCTCAAAGGCCCCGCCTACCGCGAGCAAGTCTTTGCCTACATCGCACAGGAAGACTCGCCCCGTTCCCTCGCCTTCCAACTCCGCCTGATGGAGCAAGTCGGCTTCACCAGCTGTGAAGTCCTCCACAAGCACGCGGTGTTCGCCGCCTTCGGCGGGAGGAAGGGGTAGGGGGAGCCCTGCAATGGCGGATCAATGACTTTCGGAAGTTATTGGCCGCCATCCACGCTTGCCAACTGCGCGGCTACGGCCCAAACCTGTAGGTCATGTCCGGTGAATTGATCTGGCACAGCGCCACCGCCCTTTCCGACCTGCTGGAGCAGGGAAGCCTTACCTCGCGTGAACTGACGGAGGCCTGCCTCGCCCGCGCCGAGGCCGTGGAGCCTCGCGTGCGTGCCTTTCTCGATACGCATGCCGAGTTTGCGCTGGAGCAGGCGCACGATTCCGACCAGCGCCGCCTGATGGGGCAGGCGCGGGGCCCGCTCGATGGGGTGCCGGTGAGCCTCAAGAACGTGATCGCGGCCAAGGGCATGCCGCTGACAGCTTCGAGCAAGATGCTCGCCCCCTTTGTCAGCCCCTACGATGCGACGGTGACGCTGAAGCTGAAAAACGCCGGGGCCGTCATCCTCGGGCGGACCAACCTCGACGAGTTTGCGATGGGCAGCTCGTGCGAAAACAGCGCGTTTGGCCCCACCTATAACCCTTGGGACACCACCCGCATCCCCGGCGGCTCGTCCGGCGGCGCGGCGGCGTGTATCGCGGCGGGCGAAGTGCCCCTCAGCCTTGGCTCGGATACCGGCGGCTCGATCCGCCAACCGGCCTCGCTCTGCGGCATTGTGGGCATGAAGCCGACTTACGGCCTCGTTTCGCGCTACGGCCTGGCCGCCTTTGCCTCGTCGCTCGACCAGATCGGCCCGTTTGCGCGCACGGTGGAAGACGCCGCGCTGCTGCTCCAAACCATCGCCGGTCACGACCCGTTTGACTCGACCTCGCTCACCACCGACATCCCCGACTACCGCGCGGCCTTGCGCCAGGAGCCCAAGAAGTGGCGTCTGGGCGTGCCGACCGAGTTCTTTGGCGAAGGCCTCGACCCCGAGGTAAAGGCCGCCGTCGAGCAGGCCATCCAGTGGTATGAGCAGCAGGGGTGCGAGATCGTGGAGATTTCGCTGCCGCACAACGAGCTTTCCGTGCCCGTCTATTACGTGCTGGCCCCGGCCGAAGCGTCATCCAACCTCGCGCGTTACGACGGGGTGCGCTACGGCCACCGCAGCGAGCGCGCGACCGACGCGATCGACCTCTATTTCAAGTCCCGTGGCGAAGGCTTCGGCCCCGAAGTGAAGCGCCGTATCCTGCTCGGTACCTACGTGCTTTCCAGCGGCTATTACGATGCGTATTACCTGCGTGCCCAGAAGGTGCGCACGCTGATCCGCAACGATTACATGAAGGCATTCGAGCAGGTCGATGCGATCCTGACCCCGACTTCGCCCACGGCAGCCTTCAAGCTTGGGGAGAAGTCCGACGACCCGCTCGCGATGTATCTGGCCGACATTTACACGATCTCGGTCAACCTCGCCGGCCTGCCCGGCCTCAGCCTGCCCTGCGGCTTCACGAAGGAAAAGCTGCCCATCGGCCTGCAAGTCATCGGCCAGCCTTTCAAGGAAGCCGAGTTGTTCCAGATCGCCCACGCCTACGAGCAAGCCCACGACTGGAAGACCACCCACCCGAACCTGTAACTAATAATTTTCAACAGAAGAACACAAAGAGCACAAAGTAAGGCAAAATCTAAGTCTGGTTTTCTTTTATAAGCTAAGACTTAGAGTTCTTTGCGTTCTTCTGTAAAATCTGCCTTTCCCTTTTCATGGAATACGAAGCCGTCATCGGTCTTGAAGTGCACGTGCAGTTGAAGACGCGCACGAAGATGTTTACCCGGGTGGAGCAGGGGTTCGGACACGAGCCCAACACCCTCACCAATCCCGTGATCATGGGACTGCCCGGGGTGTTGCCGGTGCTCAACCTCGCCGCGATCGAGCAGAGCGTGCGCATGGGCCTCGTCTTCGGCTCCGAGATCCCCGAAGTCTGTCGCTGGGACCGCAAAAACTACTTTTACCCCGACTCGCCGAAGAACTACCAGCTCACGCAGCTGCACCAGCCGATCTGTGTCGGCGGTGAGGTCGAGATCGAGCTGCCCGGCCCTTCGCGGAATGTGATGGGGGAGCACAAGCGCATCCGCCTGCACCACGCCCACCTGGAGGAAGACGTCGGCAAGCTCAACCACTACGAGAGCGATTCGCTGGTCGACTACAACCGCGCCGGCACTCCCCTGCTCGAGATCGTGACCGAGCCCGATCTGCGCTCGCCGGAGGAGGCCGTGGCGCTGCTCCAGAGCCTGCGCATGCACCTCATGGCGGCTGGCATCAGCGATTGCGACATGGAGAAGGGCCAGATGCGTTGCGACGCCAACGTCAGCGTTCGCCCCGTCGGTGCCGATTACCTCAACAAGCGCTGCGAGATGAAGAACCTCAACTCCATCTCCGGCGTGCGCAACGCCATCGCCTACGAGATTCGTCGCCAGTCGAAGGTCTACGAAAAGGGCGGCACGGTGATCCAGGAGACCCGCCGCTGGGATGCCGACACGGGCGTCACCACCAGCATGCGCAGCAAGGAAGAGGCGCACGACTACCGTTATTTCCCCGACCCCGACCTGATGCCCGTGCGTCTGCCGCGCGACCGGGTCGAGGCCCTGCGCTCCGAGCTGCCCGAAGGCGTCTTCGACCAGCAGCGCCGTTACATGGAGCAGTTCGACTTCCCGTATACGCTCACCTCGGTGATCTGTTACGACCACGAGCTGAGCCGCTTCTTTGAGCAGGCGCAGGCAGAATACGACCAGAACCCCAAGGCCATCGCCAACTATGTGGCCAACGAGCTGCAGCGCGAGCGTGCCGCCGGGGAGGAAGAGGGCTTGCTGCCGATGAGCCTGCTCCAGATCACGCCCAGCCACATCGCCGATCTGGTGCGTATCATCGACGAGGGCAAGATCACCAAGCAGATTGCCAAGGACGTCTTCACCGAGATGTATCAGACCGGCAAGCGCCCGCTGGAGATCGTGAAGGAGAAGGGCCTGGAGCAGGAAGACAACTCCGACGAGCTGATCCCAGTCTTGCGCGAGGCCATCGCGAAGAACCCCAAGGCGGCTGATGACGTGCGCGCGGGCAATGAAAAGGCGATCAATGCCTTTGTCGGCCCGGCCATGAAGGCCTCCAAGGGTAAGGCCAACCCGCAGCAGGTTCGCGAGATCGTGCTCAAGCTGCTGGCTGAGTAGCCAGATCCACACTTTCAATGTGAAAAAGGCGGTTCCATCTCGGGAGCCGCCTTTTGTGTGATCAGAGCACGAACGTTATGCCGGTCGCTTGAATTCCGGGATCGCGAACAGTTTGAAGTTGATCGCGCCTGCCACCTTGGCCCCGTCGGCCACCGCAAAGGCCACGTTGTGAGTGGGTGCGGCGACGTCTCCGGCTGCATAGACGCCCGGCACGGTCGTTTGCTGGTCGGGGCCGACGGAGAGCAGCCGCCCGACCATGGTATCGGTTAGCTCGCAGCCGAGCTGCTCGGGCAGGGGCGAAGTCATTTGCAGCTTGGGGGCGAGAAACAGAGCCCGCACCGGCACTACGCGTCCACTGGTCAACCTCACGTGCTCCAGCGCCTCGCCCGCGCCCTCCAGCGCCGCGACGGCTTCGGTCTCGATCACCACGCTACGAGATTCCAGTGAGGCACGCTCTTCGTCGCTCAAGGTGATCGCGCCGTTGGTAAAGAACGTCGTCGGCCCCCATTGCGGGATGATGTGGGCCTGATGGATCGAATTGGACCCTGTCGCCAGCACCCCGAGCGGGGCTCCGCCAAACTCGTAGCCGTGGCAAAACGGGCAGTGGGCAACGCTCTTGCCCCAGCGTTCGGCCAACCCGGGAATGTCGGGCAACTCGTCGCGCACCCCCGTCGTTAGCACAAGAAACTTGCCCGTGGCGCGCTGGCCGCCCCAAGTTTCTACAATAAAGCCATCGGCCTCGTGGCGGGCTCGGGTTGCGAGGTCCACCCAAAAGGTCACCTCTGGGTAGGCCCGAAGTTGTTCCCGAGCCGTTGAGAGAATCTGGCCGGGCGGCACTCCGTCTTGCCCTAGAAAGCTGTGGGAGGCGGCGGCGAAGCGGTTGCGCGGTTCGCCCGCGTCGATTACGAGCACGCGGCGGCGCGAACGCGCAAGGTAGAGGGCGGTGGAGAGACCGGCGAAGCTGCCGCCGATGATGATGACGTCAAAGTTCATGCGGATGTGAGGGGTGGTTGTGGTGCGGATGGTGGCGCAGGCGGGTCTGGAAATCGGCGGCGATGTCGGCCAATGTTACTTCAGTGAGTCGGGCGAGCAATTGGGCCTCGGCTGCCTGCCGGGCCTCGTCGATCGAGGCATTGACGGCTTGCTCGACGAGGCAGCGCGGCTGCGGGTTGCGGTTGCCAAACGAGAACAGCGCGGGCTCGCCCAACGCGCGGTAAACATCGTGCAGCGTCGTCTCCGCCAGGGCGCAGGTTAGCCGCCAACCGCCACCCGGCCCTTTGGCCGCCTCGACTAGCCCGGCTTTACGCAGACCCGCCATGGTGCGGCGCACGACCACAGGGTTGGTCTGCATGTGCTGGGCCATCACCTCCGAGGTGACGGGTAGCGGGTTTTCCGCCATGTGCAGGAGCACATGCAGCACAGAAGACAGGCGGCTATCGGGCTTCATGTAACTTTAAATGTTACAATAAGAGGCGGTGTCAACTCGGATGGTGGCGAGACGGCTATGGAGAGGAAAAGGTTTGGCAGTTGGCGGGAGTTCTGACGAAGTAGACCGCCGATATGTCGCTGAGCGATCCTACCGGCACCGACGTTTCCGGCCCTCGTCCGCACCTGCTGCGCCGTGGGCTCGACTGGACGGTTTCCGTTTTGCCCCTGTTGGGGCTGGCTGCCGTCGTCTACCTGGTCGGCTGGCCGCACACGTTGGAGACCGAGCAGGTGCTGGTGGCGTCGATGCGTTGGGTCGCGGGTCTCTATGCGGCATTGTTTCTGGCGCACTGGTGGCTGCAGCCCCGGCGCGAAGAAGCATCGCCCTGGGGGCGCTACGCTTTTCCACTCCTGGCGGTGGTGATCCTGCTCGGGGCCTTGTTCGATGGGCTGATCTCGCAATGGGTCCACCAGGAGGTGCAGCAACTGCCCGCGCGGGTGATCCTGTTGACGCTGGCGGCGCTCCAGCAAGTGGTGGCGGCAGCCATGCGGCTGGCGTCGTGGATCCCCGCCTTCGAGAGCACGGTGCTGCGGCGGGTAAATCCTGGTACCATTCTCTTCGGCACCTTTGCGCTCCTGATCGTGTTTGGCACGCTGCTGCTCAAGCTGCCGAACGCCACCGTAGGGCAGCTCGGCTGGCTCGACGCGCTGTTTACCAGCACCAGCGCGGTCTGTGTCACCGGGCTCATTGTGGTGGATACCGCGACGGCTTTCACGCCGCTGGGGCAGGGGATCATCCTGCTGCTGATCCAGATGGGCGCATTTGGGATCGTAACGCTGACCTTCTTCCTCGCGGTCGTGACAGGGCAGGGCTTCAGCGTGGCCAGCCGGGTCTTTTTGCGCGATGTGCTCAACCTCGAGAACCTGCGTAACCTCGGCACCGCGATCTACTTCCTGATCTTCTGTACCCTGGCCATCGAGTTGACCGGCGCAGCGGCCCTTTACTTTTTCTGGAGCCAAAGCGGCGGGGAAGCGGTCCCCGACCTCTGGTGGGCCTCGCTCTTCCATTCCGTTTCGGCCTTCTGCAACGCAGGCTTCTCGATCTTTAGCACCGGATTGGCGGACCCGCGCACGGCTTTCAACTACCCGGTGCAAGCCGTCATCATGGGGTTGATTGTGCTCGGCGGCATCGGCTTTCCGGTGCTGCTGGAGGCGCTGGGCCTGTTTCGTCGCATCTTCGGCCCGGCAGCAAAGGGACGCTTTACGGTGCACTTCCGCCTGGTGTTGCTTTCAACGGCCATCCTGATCGTGGGCGGCGCTTTGGCCTTGTGGGCGAGTGAGTGGCGGGCGGCCTCGGACACGTGGTTGCATCAGGCTTGGGTGGCGCTGTTCAATTCCGTTACCGCGCGCACGGCGGGCTTCAACATTACAGACATGGCGGCGCTCTCCAGTGCGGCGACGGCGGTCATGATCCTGCTCATGTTCATCGGTGGCAGCCCGGGCGGTTTTGCCGGTGGCATCAAAACGACGACTTTTGCGCTCGCGATGCTCAACCTGCGCCGCATCTTGCTGGCCCGTGGCGATGTGGAACTCTTTGGCCGCCGGATCGACGAGGAGTTCTGCAACCGGGCCTTTGCCGTGCTGCTGCTTTCGCTGACCTGGATTTTTGGCGCTACCACGCTCATCCTCTTCCTGCAGCCCAGTTTTACGCTACTGGACACTCTGTTCGAGACCGTCAGTGCGTTTTCGACCGTCGGGTTGACGCGCGGCATTACGCCCGAGCTTTCCGGCGCGTCCAAGCTCGTGATCATCGCCACCATGTTCGTCGGGCGGGTGGGGGTGATGAACTTCTTCTTTTCCCTGCTCGTGATCCCGCCCAAGGATCGCCACTCACGGCTTCCGCGCGAGCGCATCATCATTGAATAACCGCTTTCCCACCTATGAAGATTGCCATTATCGGTATCGGCCAGTTCGGCCTTCAGCTCGCCCTCGCGCTGGCGGAGGACAAGCACGAGGTCATCGTGATCGACCAGGACGAAAAGACGGTCGACTCGCTCAAGGACAAGGTGGCGCACGCTGTCATCGGCGACGCGAAGGACATCAAGGTGCTCGACGAGCTGGGCTTGACCAAGGTGGACCGCGTGTGCGTGACGATCGGGGAAGATTTTGCGGCCTCCCTGCTCATCACCGGCCACTTGCAGGAGCTGGGGGTGAAGAACATTTACTGCCGCTCGATCAACCACGTGCACGAGCGGCTGCTACGGCTGATGAAGGTCGACAACATCATCCAGGCGGAAGCCTTGGCCGCCCGTCAGCTCGCCAAACGCATGGGCATCCGGGGAGCGACCCGGCACTTCGGCCTTTCCAACGACTTCGGCATCGTCGAGCTGAGTGTGCCGGAGTTTCTGGTGGGCAAGCGCCTGATGGAGGCCGATCTGCGCCGTCGCTTCACCGTCAATTTGGTCACGGTGCGCCGCAATCGGGGCGAGGAGTCCGCCATCATCGGGGTGCCGCCGCCCGACTTGATGTTTGAAGAAGGCGACGAGCTGGTCGTCTTCGGCACGGATCAGGCCATCCGTGAATTCTCAACCCGCAAGAGTTTTTAGTACCGTCGCCCTTGCTAGCGCTCCACCACCACGTAGGGCCGGAGGCGTTCGAGGGTGCTGTCGGTAATGCCCGGCACGCGCAGGAGGTCCTCCACGCGGGTGTAGGGGCGGCCTTCGACGATGCGGTGCGCCAATACCGGCCCGATGCCGCGCAGACGCTGCAGTTCCCGCTCGGTTGCGTAATTCAGGTTGATGCGGGCGGCCGGGGAGGGATGGTTGTAGGGGGCGTGTGGGCTGCTGTCGTAGCCCGCCGGCAGCTCTTCCGGGCTGAGGAAGGTCAGTAGATCGTCGGGGTGGTTGTGCCAGAGGCCGACGCGGTTGTTTTTCGCCATGCGCTCGGCCACTTGCAGGCGGCCCCAGAAGGCGCTTTTCTCCAGCCCGTCGTACCAACTCGTTTCGGGCTCGGACGCGTCGAGACGCCCCAGCCCGCGAGCGATCAACTGCTCTGCAAGGTAATCCTGGCGACGCACCGCCACGGCATAAAAGACCGGTTGGGTCGAGGGGTCGCCCACGCGTTCCCAGCGGGTGAGGATGCGGCTCCCGCCTTTCAGAAAGCTCTCGGTGTAGCTCTTGGCCTCCTGGCCGAGCGCAAGGGTTTCCTCAATATTGAGGCCGAAGAAGCGGGCCTGTTCGCCTAGTAAGTCCAAGCGGTCGCGCGTGGTCTCGGGCGCATCGACAAAGTAGAGCTGGAACTCGTAGCGCTGGCTGTTGTGCACCACGCAGAATGAGTCGCCATCCAGCGGCCCGTCCTTTTGCAACTGCCAATAGTCAAGGGCAACCCAACCAGGCGCAGGAACTGCCGGTGGGGTGGCATCGAGCCTGACGACTGCCATATTCAGCAGCGCCAAGGCCCAAAATAACAGAATGCCTCGCTGTAGCATCGTTAATGCCGTTCTGGTCTCACTCAGGATAGTCGGACTATTCAATACCGACTTTAATGACTCCTAAGGAATTTACTTCGAGCAGGGCAAAACCATATTGTATGGCTAAGCGATCACTCTGCTTTACATAAAGAATTGCCTGATGGAGCTCAGGTAGATTCCCTTAGTGGCGACGGTCTGTCAACAGGGTTTCCTGCAAGGCCTTTGTAATCTCTTCGCACCGCTCCACGTCGATCCAGTAATAGCTGTCGCGGCACATGCGCTGGCAGCGCACGATCCCGAGGGTGCGCAGGCGGGCCAAGTGGTTGGAAACGGTGGGCTGGCTCAAACCAAGTTCCTCTGCCAGTTGCGAAACGTTGGTGCGCGTCTTACAGTCGGGATTCAATGGCAGACGCGACAGGATGCGCAAGCGGTTCAAGTCCCCCAGCGTCCAAAGCTGGCGGGCGAGCTGCTCTTGTTGCTCCTCGTCGTTCACCTGCGAGAGTTCTGGCATTCGGTCAGTCACACGTAAAGTTTGATTCAATTATTGACAAATTCAAATACGTGAAGACTGAAATAGCAACAACCTCATTCGAAACTTTTACTGCATGTTTCCACAAGATCGCCGCGACAACTGGTTCAAGGGACAAGGCCACTGGGCCGATGTGCCGGCCGAAGACTGGCAAGACTATCGCTGGCAGCTCCGCCATCGCCTGACAAAGGTCGAGCAGCTGCGTGAATTCCTGACGCTTACCCCGGAGGAGGAACAGGGCTGTTCCCACGCGGGCAACAAACTTGCGCTGGCGATCACCCCCTATTTCTTCAACCTCATCAACCCGGACGACCCGAACGACCCGGTGCGCAAACAGGTGATCCCGCGCGGCGACGAGATGTTTACCGCGCCCGAGGAACTGCTCGACCCGGTGGGCGAAGAAGGCTCGATGGGCGTGCCC
Source organism: Verrucomicrobiota bacterium JB022 (assembly GCA_030673845.1). NCBI lineage: Bacteria > Pseudomonadati > Verrucomicrobiota > Verrucomicrobiota bacterium JB022. The sequence goes on along the minus strand of JAUTCQ010000020.1, from coordinate 136,713 downwards.
GGCCTCGTGCACCGCTACCCCGACCGGGTGCTGTTTCTGGTGACGAACGTCTGCGCCGCCTACTGCCGCTACTGCACCCGGAGCCGGCTGGTATCCAACGCCCAGGGCTACGACTTTCACCCCAATTTCGAGAACTGCATCAAGTACATCGAGGAGCACCCCGAGGTGCGCGACGTACTGCTGAGCGGCGGCGATCCCCTGCTGCTCAACGACAAGAAGCTCGATTACCTGCTCGGCCGCCTGCGCGCCATCCCGCACGTCGAGTTTATCCGCATCGGCTCCCGCATCCCCGTGTTCCTGCCGCAGCGCATCACGCCCTCGCTGCAGGAGATTTTCCGCAAGCACGGCCCGGTGTGGATGAGCATCCACGTCAACCACCCCAATGAATGCACCGATGAGCTCTACCAGGCCACCGAGCGCCTGACCATGGCTGGCGTGCCGCTAGGCAACCAGAGCGTGCTGCTCAAGGGCGTCAACGACGACGTGGAGACGATGCGCAGCCTCGTGCACCGCCTGCTGATGATGCGCGTACGCCCGTACTACATCTACCAGTGCGATTTGATCACCGGCTCGCGCCACTTCCGGGCCGACGTGCGCAAAGGCATCGACATCGTCAAAAACCTGCGCGGCTTCACCACCGGGTATGCCGTGCCGCAGTTTGTGATCGATGCGCCCGGCGGCGGCGGCAAGGTGCCGATCAACCCCGAATACGTGAAGGAGATCACCGACGACGAGATCATCCTGCGCAATTTCGCGGGCGACGAATACCGCTACCCGCTCAAGGTCTCGGCCCGCAGCGAAGTCCACGTGCCCGACGACGTGATCGAGCCCGTGCTGGCTTAACGGAAAACGTTGGGCATCCGCTCCGGTTTACCTTGCAACTACAGGCCGGATTTTCATGATAAGCATTTCCGCCCACTTCGGGCGGTTTTCCTTTATCTGAGACAGGTCCATGGTTCCGGAACGCTCCGAAACTCCCGTGCTCGCCGATTTGCCGGCGGAATTGCCCAGCCCCTTTCTTCGTTCGCTTTACCGGTGGACGCAGCCTTTGACGGAGCCTTTGCTCTGCATGCAGCGCCTCAACCGGCACTACGCGCGCGCTTCGCAAAACCCGGAAGAGCTGAACGGTTTCGACCGCGCGCTGCAGGAGCTGAACATCCGCCCGCAGGTACGGGCAGCCGACCTGGAACGCATCCCGGCCACCGGCCCCGTGATGATCGTAGCCAACCACCCGTATGGCGCGGTCGACGGGTTGGTGATGGGCTCCGTTTTGCTCCGCCGCCGTCCAGACGCGCGCCTGCTCGTCAATTACCTGCTCAACCGGGTGGAGTTCCTGCGCCCCTGGCTCTTTATGGTCGACCCCTTTGGCGGCCAAGGCGCTCAGCAGCGTAACCTCAGCGGCATCAAGAACAGCCATCGCCACCTTAGCAAAGGCGGTCTGCTCGCCACCTGGCCCTCCGGCACCGTCTCGCACTGGCACTGGGATCGTCGTCAAGTGACCGACCCACGCTGGGCCAGCAACCTCGCCAGCCTGATCCTGCGGACCAAGGCCACCGTCGTGCCCGCCTACTTCCCCGGCGGCAACAGCCTGGCCTTTCAGCTCGCTGGCATGGTCCATCCGATGGCTCGCACGGCCATGCTCGTGCGCGAGTTCATGAGCAAGTGCGGGGAAGATATCGAGGTGCGCTTCGGTCAGCCCATCTCTGCCGCGCGCCTCTCCAAGTTTACCGACGAGCAGGAGCTGATGGACTTCCTGCGCCTCAAGACCTACATCCTGCGTAACCGTCAGGTGGCCGACCGCACGAGCTTCCGCCGAGCCCGCCCCAACAAGCGCGACAAGGTGGTGCCGGTGCCCGAAGGCCCGAGCCGCGAGGCCTTGCAGGCGGAAGTGGCCGCGCTGCCCGCCGAGCAACTGCTGGTGGAGCAGGGTGACTTTGCGATCTACTACGCCCAGGCCCAGCAGGTCCCGCTGATGATCGACGAGATTGGCCGCCTGCGCGAGCTGACCTTCCGCGAAGTGGGTGAGGGCACCAATGGCCCGCGCGACCTCGACCGCTTCGACCAGGACTACCTGCACCTCTTTCTCTGGAACCGTTCTGCCGGCGAGATGGTCGGCGCCTACCGTCTTGGCCTGACCGACAAGATCCTGCCGCGCCAAGGGGCCGCCGGGATCTATACCACCACCTTGTTCCGCTACCAGCCCGGTGTGCTGGAAGGCTTCGGGCCCGCCATCGAGCTGGGCCGCTCGTTCGTCCGTGCCGAATACCAGCGCCGCCCGCAGTCGCTCGCGCTGCTCTGGAAGGGCATCGGCGCCTACATCGCGCGCCACCCGCAATACAAGCTGCTCTTCGGCCCCGTCAGCATCAGCAAAGAATATCAGAGCCTCTCCAAGAACATGATGGTCATGTACTTGAAGGAGCATTCGCTGGATCCCGACCTCGCGCACAAGGTGCGGGCCAAAAACCCACCGCGCTCCCGCCACTTCGGGCGGCTCGACCGCAATTCCTTCGCTTCCATCGTGCGCGACATCGACGACGTTTCCGGCCTTATTTCCGAGATCGAGCATGAGGAGCGGGGCGTGCCGGTGCTATTGCGCCAATACCTGAAGTTCAACGCCACGGTGCTGAGCTTCAATGTCGACCCCGACTTCAACAACTGCATCGACAGCCTCATCCTGACGGACCTGACCAAGACGAACGAGCGCGTGCTCAAGCACTACCTCGGGGAAGAAGGCTGCGAGCGTTTCTACGCCTACCACGAAGTGCGCCGCACCGAAAAGGCGGAAGTCAGCCAGGAATAGGCGCGCCTACTGCGTATAAACCGCCTCAACCTGATCCGCGCTCAGCCCCGCCATTTCGCAGATGCGCTGGAAATGCGCCGGCTCGACGGGCTGGATCGAGAGGCGTTGCCCGCGTTGAGCGACCAGCATCTCCTTCAGCTCCTCGTCGGCCTTGATCTGCTCCAAGGTCACGAATTCGGGCAGGTGGGCACGGTAGGCCACATCGACTTGCATCCAGCGCGGCTTTTCTTGCGTGGCCTTCGGGTCGTGATAATCCGATTTGGCATCAAACTGCGACGGGTCGGGGTAGGCCTCTTTGCTGACGATTTCGGCCAGCCCGGCTACGCCCGGGGGCTGGGTGCTGGAATGGTAGAAGAGCACCCGATCGCCCTGTTTCATCTCGTCGCGCATAAAATTGCGGGCCTGGTAGTTACGCACGCCATCCCAGCCGCTCTTGCCGCCCGGCTTTGCCTTCAGGTCGTCCAGGGAAAACACGTCGGGTTCCGATTTCATCAACCAACAGCGGGCCATGAGCGGAAACTAAAGATGATACTATTGGATGCAAGTTCTTGCGCTGCGATTTCCCCGCATGCTTGCTCCCGCCTGAGCTGGCGGGTTACTTTATGCTATGCCAACTGTTCTGAGGGTCGGGCCATTTCGATTTCATTTCTATTCCGACGAAGGAAACGAGCCAGCCCATATCCATGTGCGGTTTGAGGGAAATGATTGCAAGTTTTGGCTTGTTCCTGTATCTCTAGCCTCTAACCGGGGAGTACCCGTGCATCGGATCCGCGAAATCGAAAAGATCATTTTCGAAAACCAACAGCTTTTTCTCAGTGCCTTCAATGAACACCGAAACCTACAGCAGTGAAGCGCTTGCGGTCCACGCTTGGGCGGAAGGGCGGCGCATCTTTATTGAATTGACGGACGAGCGGGTCTTTTCATTCCCTGCGGCTCGCTTTCGTCGGCTGAAGAACGCAACTGATGCGCAATTGGCAGCGGTGGTGGTTGAAGCGAATGGTTACGCTTTGCGCTGGGAAGAGCTGGACGAAGATATTACCGTCCCCGGTGTTGTGGCCGGCCGTTTTGAACTACCGCCCCAAGCCTAGCCCCCACATCAACCCAAGGGCAGCGAGATAAAGAAGGTCGTGCCTTCGCCACGGGTGGATTCGAAGCGGATACGGCCGCCATGGGCCTCGATGATCGACTTGGTGATGGCGGAGCCGAGGCCGGTGCCCTCGCTCTTGCCGTGGGTGACGAAGGGCTCGAAGAAAGTCTCACGAATCTCCTCGGGGATGCCGCAGCCGGTATCGCGCACGCGCAGCTCCAGCATGCTGTTGACGGTGTCGATCTGGCCGCTGATCTCGATCAGACCACCCTCGTCGGCCATCGCTTCCATCGCGTTGTCGATCAGGTTTTGCAACACGCGCTGCAGCTTGCCCCGGTCGGCATTCAGCTCCACATCGGGCACGTCGAGCACGATGGTGATGAGCTCGTCTTCGAAGTAGGGGAAATTGAGATCCTGGAACTCCGCCAGCAAGTCGCTGATGAGGAAGCGGGTGCGCTTCAACGTGTGCTTGCCGCGCGAGAATGCCGACAGCTCGCTCACCATTTCGAGCATACGCTGCACCTGATTTTCGATGTTGGTGCACAGGCGCGCGGTCTCAGGGTCGGGATGCTTCTGCAGGATGAGCTGCGAGCTGAGGCTGATCAGGCAAAACGGGTTCTTGAAGTCGTGGATGATTGTGTTGGTCATCCGGCCCACGATCGCCATCCGCTCCTGGTGGAGCATGTCCTGGATGTAGTGGCGCGTGGTGTCGTGCAGGTGCTTGATTACGCTCTGCAACAGGTCCTCGACCGGGCCGGGCATCTGCGAGAGGTATTGCACAAGGATGTTGCCGGGCATCAGGAGCAGGTGCAGGTCGCCGTCGGCAATCGCCCGGAGTGAGCGCGGATCGTCGGTCAACACGCCGATCTCGCCAAAATAGTCGCCTTCCTGCGAGTAGCTGACGGTTAGCCATTCGCCGCTGGGCAGGCGCTTCTGGAAGGCCACCTTGCCGCGCAGGATCAGGTAAAGATTGTCGGCAGGGTCGCCTTCGTCGAAGATCAGGGCCTTGTCCGCCAGCTGGACGATCTGGGATGCGTCCACCAGCGGCTGTGCCATCTGCGGCGTGATATTTTCGAAGAAGGGGTGAGCGCTGATTTCCATTCGCGAATAAATCCTTGCGCCCCTGTGGCTTGGGCGTGGCACACGAGTCAGTCCGCCCACTAGTTAAGACCGCCACCTGCGCACCGTCGAGCAAAATTCCCCGGCGAAGGGTCTGCTATTAGGTATAGCCCCCGGTTTGCGCCCAAGGCGTTAGCCTACTGGCCGGAGCGCAGGCGCTGCTCCCAGGAGTATTCGCGGTCGACGACGCGGCCTTCGAGGCTGGTCGTGCGGCTTTCGAGATCGCGCAGCTTGTTGCGGAGGCGACGCATGGCCCAGGTGCGGTCGGTCGCGTAGCTGTTGTAAAAGTCCCGAGCCTCGTCGTCCTGGGGCTCGATCATCGGTTCGGGGCGCATAAAGATAGCGGCGAGGAGGTAGATGATCAGCATCGGCCAGATCCCCGTCATCAGGAGGCCCACCACGAAGAGCAGGCGGACCCAGAAGACGTTGAGCTCTGCGCGATTGGCGAGACCTTTGCAGACGCCGAAGATCATGCCGTCGCGGGCGCGGTAGAGCGGGCCGGTCGACTCGGAGCGGTTGCGATGGGCGCGGTCTCCGTAGGTGCGCTTGAAGTTGCGGGAAAATTTGCAGCGGTTCATCGAATAGGGGGAGGGGTGGACCGCGGTGTGCGGTCGGTGGTGATGGTTTCGAGCGCTTCGATGCGCTTTTCGAGGCGGTTGAGGCTGTCGTGCATTTCTTGCAGCAGGGCCGCTTCTTCACTGGTGGCGGAAGAGCGGCCGTCGCGTCGGTTCATCTTGGCGAGCATGACCAGCGTGAAGCAGATGACGGGCAGCCCGATGACGATGAAGACTACTATAACGGGAATGAATGCAGCCATGATAACGTGCCGTAATCGGGTGTGAGGGTAGCGAGGCAGGGCGGATTACGCGAGGCAATTACGCCTCGCTCGACGGGTTTCCCGCCTTCTTGGCCTTCAGGGCCTGCAGCTCCTGCTCGATCGCGTCGTCGTGCTCCAGCTTGGCGAACTCGTCGTCGAGGGAGCGCGTGCGCTTCGGGTTGATCAGCTCGTTTTCGGCCTCGAGGCGCTCGATGCGGTTTTCGAAGTGGTCGAAGCGGGCCACGGCATCGCTCGAATCGGCGTAACGGATCTTCGTCTGCGCATCCTGGCGGCGCTTGGCCTGGAAGGCGCGCTGGATCAGCACGCGATGCTTGTTGCGGGCGGATTCCAGCTTCTCTTCCAGCTGATTGATGTCTTCGCGGTATTTGGCGATGATCTCGTCGAAGTTGCTCACCTCGGCCTCGCGGTTGTCGGCCTCGGCCTGGAAAGTGCGCTTTTCGACCAGCGCCTCGCGGGCGAGGTCTTCGCGACCCTTGTCGAGGGCGAGGGTCGCCTTCTCGGCCCAACGCTCAGCACGCTCCTGGGCCTGGTTGCGCAGGCGCATCACCTGGGCCTGCTGGGCCATGGCTCCGGCGCAGGATGCCTTCAGGTCGACGAGGGTGTCCTCCATCTCCTGGATCATCAGCTTGATGAGCTTTTCGGGGTCTTCGGCCTTCTCCAGCATGGAGTTGAGGTTGGCGCGGATGATGTCTTGGAAGCGGGAAAAGATGCTCATGATGATTTAAGTTTCGTTTTTAGGTTTCTTCTCATTGCAGCGAGGATGCCAAACGGGGAGGCGATATTGCTTGTCTTTGGCTATCAGTATCTTGCACGCCAGGTTTTTCTTGAATGCGGTTTTGGCTGGTAGCGTGTGCCACAAGTTGGTAAATCTCGCCGCGAACTTATGGCATCTCCCGCCGATTCCACTCCGCGCGACGCTCTGGGCGAATCCGAAGCCTTCGTTGCCTTCCAGGAGCGCCTTTCGCGTGTCGCCAGGGTCGACCGGCCCGTCCTCTTGATCGGCGAACGCGGCACGGGCAAAGAGCTTGCGGTGCGCCGCCTGCACTACCTCTCCACGCGGTGGCAACAGCCGCTGGTGGCGCTCAACTGCGCGGCCCTGTCTCCCAGTGTGCTTGAGAGCGAGCTGTTTGGCCACGAAGCGGGCTCGTTTACCGGTGCCTCGCGTCGCCGGCTGGGCCGCTTCGAGCAGGCGGAGGGCGGCACGCTCTTTCTCGATGAGATCGGCCTCCTGCCCATGCCGGTGCAGGAGAAGATCCTGCGCGTAGTCGAATACGGGCAGTTCGAGCGGGTGGGCAGCAGTGAGACGATTCAGACCGATGTGCGCGTGGTCGGCGCGACCAATGCCGACCTGCCGGCGCTGGCCGACGAGGGCAAATTCAAGCGCGACTTGCTCGACCGCCTGAGCTTCGACGTGCTCTTCCTGCCGCCCCTGCGCGAGCGGCGCGACGATATCATGCTGCTGGCCCACTCCTTTGCCAACCGTATGGCGCAGGAGCTGGGGAGGCGCGGCGTCTGGGAGTTTACCGACGACGCGGTGGCGACGTTGCTCCAATACCCCTGGCCCGGCAATATTCGCCAGCTCAAGAATGTGGTCGAGCGCGCGGTGTATCAAAGCCCCGACCCAAAAATTGAGGCGGCTGAAATCGTCTTCGATCCCTTCTCGCCCGAGCAGCAGGCCTCCCAGCGCGTGCGCGAGCTGGAGCCGTCAGCGGTTGAAAGCCCGGCCCCGTCGGTCGTGAAACCGACGACGGTCGACCGTCGCCCGCTCAACGACCGGGTGCGGGAACTGGAAGTCGAGGCCCTGCAACGTGCCTTGGCCGAGTGCCAATACCACCAGCGCAAAGCCGCCGACCAGTTGGGCCTCAGCTACCACCAGTTTCGCGGGCTCTACCGCAAATATCAGGATGAGCTGAAAAGCGAAGGGTAGGGCTGCGCGATATTCAACCCCGCCGGCTGGCATTGCACTCGGGGAACGGTTAAACTGGCGGCATGGAATCGCTTACTCCGTCTCCCCAGGTCAAACCGTATCTGATTCGCCCGCAGGGTAACTTCCCCGGTAACGAGCGCCTGCCGCTCTTGCACTACCAGGGCCTCTTTCCGGAGGGAGGGGAGCAGATAGCCGATGCCATCGAGGAGCGCGTGGGCCTCCACCACTGGGGCAACTGTTGGCGCTGGGGCATCTACGATTTTCACCACTATCACAGTCGCGCCCACGAGGCCCTCGTCTGCTACCAAGGGCAAGCCCGCGTCCAGTTTGGCGGGCCGGAAGGCCCGGTGGTGGAATTCAAAACCGGCGATGCGGTCGTGATCCCGGCCGGCGTCGCGCATTGTCTGTTGGAGAGCGAGGGCGACTTCGAGGTCGTGGGCTGTTATCCGCCTGGCCAGAAGCAGGACATGAAGCGCGACAACCCTGACGACTTGGCGGAGGCGAACGAAAGCATCCCCCAAGTCCCCGCCCCCAAGACCGATCCGCTCTACGGCACCCACGGCCCGCTGCTCCAATTCTGGCAACTGCAGGAAGGTCACGCCGATGGACCGGAGGCCTGAGCGGGAGGTATCGACCCTTTCTACAATCCAGGCAGATTTGTATCTCTAAAAAGACGAATGGCCGTCCGGCGCCCTACATCACGTGCTGTTCGGCGCTCTTGCTGTAGCGGTAGATGCTGGCGGTGTGGCCTACCGCTCCGCAGAGGGTGGCGCCGACGGTGTCGCAGAGCTGGTGGAGCAGTTCGGCGCGCTGGTCGCGCTCCAGCTCGGGCAGGCGCACCTTGATCAGCTCATGGCGCTCCAGGTTGAATTCAAGCTCCTTGATCACGGGAGGCGTGAGACCGGCCTTGCCGATGGTGACGGCCGGCTTGAGTGCCTGAGCCAGGCCACGGAGGCGGCTGCGGTCGGAGGAAGAAAGGGGTTCGTTGGACATGCGGGCGAGTATCGAAGGGTTGGTGCGGCGGGCGCAATCCCGCAGCGCACAAGGGTGACGTTTTTGAAAAGAAAAGCCCCCGCCGGCGAGGGCAGGGGCTGAAATACGGGTAACCTGTATGGATCAGGCGAGACCGATTAAGCCGTCAGGGGAGGGTTGGTCACCGGAGCGGCGCCGGGAGGCGTCAAGTGGCGCAGGATGCGGGCGGGCGTACCGACCACCACGCAGTCGCTGGGGATGTCGTGCGTTACCACGGAGCCAGCGCCGATTACGACGCGGTCGCCAATGGTCACACCGCAGAGCACGATGGCACCGGCACCCATCCAGACGTCATTACCAATCACGATGGGCTTGGCGATTTCCCAGCCGGCAGCGCGTTGCTCGGCATCGATCGGGTGGCCTACCGTGATCAACTGCGCATTGGGGCCGGCCTGGAAGCGCGCACCGATGGTGATCGGGGCTTCGTCCAGCATCGTCACATTGAAGTTCAGGAAGGCAGAGCCCTGAAAGCGAATGTGGTAGCCGTAGCTGCAGTAAAAGGGGTTCTCCGCTTCGATGGCGGACGCGTCCTGTTGCAGCAGTTCTTCGAGCAGTTGACGACGTTTGTATTGATCGGCCTTGGAGCAAGCGTTGAAACGCTCCAGGCGATCTCGAGCCTGAGCCCGGCGGAAGTTCAGTTCAGCGTCTTCCGCCAGGTAGTGGTTACCGGAAATCATCCGGTCATATTGTAAGTTCATGCAGGTTGCTGAGGCCGTGGAGCTCAAATCGGGGCGACGTGGTTCAATAAGTTGGTTGAATGTTACGGCGTCACCTCGGTCCGACTGAACCCACCAAAGGGTCAAGCTTCGTTCCACTGTCACTCAGGAACTACACCCTACCTTCAGCGAACTCACAGCATTCAGATTTCCTTACGCCCGTCAATAGAGACTCATGGGCCGCTTCATCTTTTACAAAATTACCTCAAATATTTCGGCGGAGGGTTTCCTCCAGCCAAGGCGGGGCTGCGGGGCGATCTTCTGGCGCCGCTACGCGAAAACACTTGCGAGCCCGCCGCGAGCAATGGAATAGTATCCGTTTTGGGCCGCACCGCGCCCGCAGCCTTTACCGCGCACATGCCACAGCTTCCCAACCTCGAATCCTTCCGCCAGCGCCTCGCCGACCTCGATGCCCAGATGCAGGCGCCCGACTTCTTCAGCGATGCCCGCCGCGCCGCCAGCATCTCGCGTGAGCACCAGAAGATCACCCGCCTGCTCGAGATGGGCGCGAAGTTTGAGGCGACGGAGCAGCAGCTCAACGACAACCGCGAGCTGATTGCCGACCCGAGCGCCGATGAAGAGCTGAAGGACATGGCGCGCGAGGAGATTCCCGAGCTGGAGGCCTCTCTGGAGGAGCAATACCAGAACCTCCTGGGCGAGATGATCCCGCCCGACCCGAGCGACTCGCGCAACACCATCCTCGAAATCCGCGCCGGCACCGGTGGCGACGAGGCGGCTCTCTTCGCCGGCGACCTCTACCGCATGTATGTGCGCTTCGCCGAAACTCGCGGCTGGCGCGTCGAAGGCATGAGCTCCAACGAGGCGGAAGTTGGCGGCTTCAAGGAAGTCGTCTTCCTCATCAGCGGCGAAGAAGTTTACAAGAACCTCAAGTTCGAGAGCGGCGTGCACCGTGTGCAGCGCGTGCCGGAGACCGAGGCCAGCGGCCGTATCCACACCTCCGCCGCCACCGTGGCCGTGTTGCCGGAAGCTGAAGAAGTGGACGTGCAGATCGGGCCCAACGACCTTGAAATCACCACCATGCGCGCCAGCGGTGCCGGCGGCCAGCACGTCAATACGACCGACTCGGCCGTGCAGATCGTGCACAAGCCGACGGGCGTCATGGTCTATTGCGCCGACGAGCGTTCCCAGCTCAAGAACAAGCAGAAAGCGCTCAAGGTGCTCTACTCCCGCATCCTCGAGGCCAAGCAGCGCGAAGAGCACGAAAAGTATGCCGCGCACCGCAAGAGCCAGATCGGCAGCGGCGACCGCTCCGAGCGCATCCGCACCTACAATTTCCCGCAAGGCCGCATCACCGATCACCGCATCAACCTGACCCTCTACAGCCTGCTCGAAGCGCTCAACGGCTCGCTGGAGCCGATCATCCAGCCGCTGCAAGACGCCGACCGTGCCGAGCGCATCGAGGCCATGCTGGAAGGGCAGGGCACCCCCGCTTCCCGCTAAGCACCGTGCAGACGCTGCTCGAAGTCCTGCAAAAGACGGAGGCCTTCTTCGCCAAGGCGGGGCTGGAGCGCCCGAAGCTGGAGGCGCAGCAGCTCTTTGCGCACATCCTCGACTGCCGGCGGCTCGACCTCTTTTTGCGGCACGACGAGCCGATGACGGAGGAGCAGCTCGAACGCCTGCGCCCGATGGTCAAGCGCCGCGCCCAGCGTGAGCCCCTGCAATATATCATCGGGCACGTCGAGTTTTACGGTCTGCGGCTGAAGGTGGACGCGCGCGCGCTGATCCCTCGCCCGGAGACCGAAGAGCTGGTCGATTTGCTGGTGAGTCGCTATGGCGATACGCCGCCCTCACGGGTGGTGGACTTGGGCACCGGTACGGGTGCGATCGCCCTCGCGCTGGCTCAAGCCTGGCCGCAAGCTCAAGTGCTGGCCATCGACGCCAGCCGCGACGCGCTGACACTGGCCCAGGAAAACGCCAAGGCCCTCGGGCTCGACCGCGTGGGCTTCCGTCTTGGCTCCTGGCTCGAGCCCCTGCGCGGCCCCGTCGACCTGATCGTATCCAATCCGCCTTACCTGACGGAGGAAGAGATGCAGACCGCCGCGCCCGAAGTGGTCGACCACGAGCCCGGCAGCGCCCTCGTTTCAGGGGCCGATGGTCTGGACGACCTGCGCGTGATCCTCGCCGGTGCCGCCCAGCGCCTCAACTCCGGCGGGCTGCTTGCCCTGGAGACTGGGATCGACCAACACGCCACGCTCCAGAAGCTCGCCACCGCCGCCGGCCTCACCGACTTCGAGTCCCGCCCCGACCTCTCCGGCCGGGACCGCTTTGTCTTCGCGCGGAAGGGGTAGATTCGGTCAACAAAAAAGCCCGCTCGGGTGGAGCGGGCTGAAAGGGGTTCGCGGGCGGTGAGGCTCGCGGCTACAGGGCCATCTTGTCGTCCTGATGCTTGGAATCTTCCTTGGCCGTGACGGTCTCGAAGGGAGACTCTTCGTGGTTGGCCAAGACGATCCAGTCGCTGAGGATGCGCATGCTCTCACGCAGCTCCACGTCGATGTTGGGGCGATCTTCGAGCACGTCGGGGTCGTATTGGACCATTTCGCGGAAGAAGACGGGCAGCAGGTCGTCGATCTGCTTGGCGGTAAAGCCGTCGCCCAGCGCCTCGGCGAAGTTGGCGTGCGGGTTGAAGGTCTGGGTGCGGTCGCGGTGTTTGAGGCCGTTGAGCACCGTTTCCATCTGCTCGGTGGAGATTTCCTCGCCGCTGGTCTCGGAGAGGGTCGTGGCCAGCTCTTCGGCGTGGTCGAGGCCTTCTTCGTAGTTCAGGTATTCGACCCACACTTCGTGGATCTTGGCGTCGTTTTCCGGCGAGTAGTAGAAGACCTTCTGGTAAAACTGGTTGGCACGGTCGCGACCATCGGGCAGGGGGGTGGAGCGCAGCTTTTCCTGGTGCTCTTCATCCTTCTTGGCCGTCAGGGCGAGGTCGACTTCCTGCATCGGGAAGCGGTGCTTGCGGAACTCGAGACGCTCTTCTTCGAACTGGTCGCGCAGAGTCTCGTCTTCGGTCTTCTGGACGCGGCGGGCATCGAGGTTGAGGCTTACGCTGGTCTGGTCGTTCTTCTTGCGGAGCCAGTCGAGGTTGCGCTGCCAGAACTGGAATTCGGGCAGATTGTGCTGACGGTCGAGGCTGCGTTGCGAAAGTTCCTTGATCAGGATGTCGTTGACCTGGTCGAGTGCGACAGTCTCCGTCTGGGCATTGCTGCGCAGGGCAAATTCGACGGGCGGGATGGTGTCCCACGCCAACGCGTGGTCGAGCTGGGCTTCGCCTTCGAGCAGGAACTCGGTGGCGGAGGGCAGCACGATGTCGGCGGGCACGCCCTTGTTCTGGGTCGAGGCACCGTCGGGCAGATAAAACTTCTGGATCGTGATCTTGACCATGCCCACGTCGTCGATGCCGTTTTCGGCGCGGCGGTGCAGCATGTTGCGCAGGTCGATGGGGGCCTGGACGGTGCCCTTGCCGTGGGTCGTGGTGTCGCCGACGATCAGGGCGCGGCCATAGGCCTTGAGCGCACCGGCCACAATCTCACTGGCGGAGGCGCTCTGCTTGCTCGTCAGCACGACGAGGGGGCCGTCGTAGGCCACGGACGGGTCCTTGTCCCAATCGGTATCCACCTGACCGTCGTAGTTGCGCTTTTGCACTACGGGGCCGGTGGGGATAAAGAGGCCGGCGAGGGCAACGGCTTCTTCGAGGCGGCCGCCGCCGTTGTTGCGCAGGTCGAGCACGAGGCCCTTTACGCCATGTTCTTCCAGCTTGGTGATCAGCTCCTTCACGTCGCGGCTGGTGCTGGTGTCGGCCTCGTCGAAAGTGCCTTCGCCGTAGAACGATGAGAGCTTGATCACGCCGATCGGCACGAGCTGGTCTTCACCCATCGGCACTTCGTGGATCTCGCCGTGCGCGAGGTTCGCCGTCAGCTCGACTTTGTCGCGGTTGAGGCTGATGACCTTGCGGCCGGTTTCGTTGGCCGGCTCGATGGTCAGGCGGACTTCAGAGCCTTCTTCGCCGCGGATCATCTTCACGATGTCGCGCAGCTTCATGCCCATCACGTCGACCGGCACGCCGGTGCCCTGAGCCACGGCCACGATCTTGTCGCCGGGGTGCAGCTCGCCGCTCATTTCGGCGGGTCCACCGGGCAGGAGGCGCTCGATCACACAAGTCTCTTCGATCTGGCGCAGTTGGGCACCGATGCCGATGAGGCTGTTGCTGATCGCGATGTTGAACTCCTGAGTGCTGTCCCAGGAGAAAAAGTTGCTGTGGGGATCGTAGAGCTGGGCGAGCGAGGTCAGGAAAGTCTCCTGCACGCTGTGCACGTCCATCTCCTTCATCTGCTTGGAAAAGCGGTCGTAACGCTTCTGGACCTTTTCGACGGCCTCATCGTAGGAGACGTCTTCGAGCATTTCGCTCACGACTTCGAAGGTCAGGCGGCGCTCCCACAGGTCGTCGGCGTCGGCTTGGTCAGCCGGGTAGGCGACTTCGCTACGGTCGGTCTCGTAAGTCTTGTCGCTCTCGAGGTCGAGGGGCTTCGTCAGACGCTCCTTGATCCAGGCGAGGCGGTCCGTCACGCGCTTTTCGTAGGTGTCGTAGATCTCGAAGGCCGGGAAGAGGTCGCCCGAGATGAGGTAGACGCGCTTCATGGAGTCACCGAAGCGGGCGTGGGCAAAGTCCTGATCTTCGCGCAGGAAGAAGAGGCGCGAGCCGTCGAGGTCTTCCATGTAGGTGTCGATCAGCTCGACCGCATCCAGCTCCTGAAAAGGCTTTTGCTTGTAGTGGTAGCGCTGAATCATGTCGATCGCGTAGATCGTCTCTTTCTTCAGGCGCTCCCGCGTGTCGCGGGTGACTTCGAGGCCAAAAGCGGATGGTGAACTGAGGGCGAAAGCGGAGGCCAGCATGCCCGAGGCCATCCAACGATTGAGCGGGGTACGAAAATTCATGAGTGAGCTTCCTTTGCTACAACGTCACATCCCAACGCTTCTTAAGCACAGGTTAAGGGATCCGCGCTGGCAGGGTGGTGCATGTTTAGTAGGACCTTTAATTCAAGCAAATGTTCAATCCTGCGAGGGTAAACAGACCAGAGTGAGCTCAGGTTGCATCCTCGGCCACATAATCTCCGAGCCGGCGCAAGTAGGCGTAGCTGTAGAGGCCGGACTGGTGACGGTCGGAGAAAATAAAGCGGATGGCGTAGGTGCCGACCAGCTCCCAGCCGACCACGGTGACGCCCGGGAAAGAGTCGCGCGGGTCGGCGCCGTGGATGCGCCCGAAGATGTCGGGCTCGCCCATATTCTCGGCACTGGGGGACCACGCCCGCAGGCGCTCCATCGGGATGAAGTCTTCCCGGCCGTCCGACCAGCGAATTGCTACCTCTTGCCCAATGAGTTGGACGTCTGTCGGCTTGAAACCTGCCACCCGATTACAGCTATGCTCAACTGGTGAATGCCGCAAGTGTTTTCCGTGCTTGAGTTTGGGGTTTCGGGGGCTAGGCTGCTGGCAATGGCCGATGCCGAGACCACCGTGGCCGAACTGAAGCAGGCCGTATTTGAATTTGCCCACGCGCGCGACTGGGAGCAGTTTCACAGCCCCAAAAACCTCTCCATGGCCCTCGCTGCCGAGGCGGGGGAGCTGATGGAGCACTTCCTCTGGTGCAGCTCCGAGCAGAGCCGCGAAATCGCCCGCGATTCCGCCAAGACCGCCGCCATTCGCGAGGAGCTGGCCGACGTGGTGATCTACGCGATGGAGTTTTCCAACATCAGCGGCATCGACCTCGCCGAGGCCATCCGCGCCAAGATCGAGAAGAACGACCGCAAATACCCCGTCGAAAAAGCCAAAGGCAAAAGCCTGAAGTATACGGAGTTGTAGCGAGTTGTCGCCGTAGCACGCCCTCCGGGATGCTGAATTGTCCAGCAAGCCAGAGGCTTGCCAGATCTTAGCGCGGGGTTGAGGTCCGCAAGAGCGGATCGATACCCCGGGTTTTACAAGCCCAAGAATGCACTCTGGAAGAGTGCCACGACCAAAGTCGCCCGTCGCTCAGGCCTGCTCTGGCCCGCTCTGGTTGGCCGCCTCCTGCTGCGTGTGGAGGCGCTTCATGCCCCACCAGAGCAGGGCCGCTCCGATCACGATCAGCACGACGCTCACGGCGAGCATCGCAAACGAATAGAGAAACAGCAGCACCATGGCCGAGCCCGTCACGACGAGGATCAGCGAGGCGGCCAGGGCCAGAATTGCGGCAAGGGAAGGGCGGGAAGCGTCCATCACGAAGCTTGTTTACCGGGTTCATCCGGCCGATGCGAGCCGCCAACGAAGATTTTTACTTCGGCCTCCTGGCCACCCATCAGGCGCATCGCGTGCCGCAGGGCCAACGAGGTGGAGAGGGTGGGGTTGTGCGCATCATCGGCAAAGACGTTTTCCTGCCCGATGACGGCGAGCAGGCCGCTGTTGCGGAAGATGCGCATCGTCTCGTCGCGCGCTTCGCTGATCAACAGGCGGCGACTGGTCTCCTGCATGTAGCGCACCAGCTCTTCGAGGGCGAGCACGGCGGTGGCGTCGAGGTGGTGGGCGTTGCGCAGCTTCAGGATCACGATCTTCTGGTTCTGGCGCTCGCACACCCGGCGCATCTGGTCGCGGAACAGCTCGGCGGCGCCAAAGAACAGGTTGCCCTCCACGTGGACGATGGCGATCTCGGCTGTCGGCGCGCCGTCCTTGGGGGCAAAGCGGCTGGCCTCCTCCTCGCCGTATTCCATCAGCTCCGGCTGGGCGGCCTTGCGCAGGAAGAGCAGGATGCTGGTGGCGGTGCCGAGGATAATGGCGAAGTCGAGCCGCAGCATCAGGGCGGAGACGAGCGTCACGAGATACACGATCCGGTCGGACACGGTGGTCGACCACACCACGCGGATCACCTTGCGGTTGATGAGCGAGATCCCGATCGTAATGACGAGCACGCCCAGCACCGGCACCGGGATAAAGCCCGTCAACTGGCCGAGCGTCAGGGCGCCCACGAGGCAGATCAGCCCGCTGTAGATATTGGAAAAGCCCGTCTTGGCCCCGCTGCTGAAGTTGAGCTGCGAGCGCGTGAGCGAGCCCCCGGCGGGCATGCCCTGGTAGAGGCCGCAGACCACGTTGGCGAGGCCCAGCCCGAGGATCTCCTGGTTGGCATCGAGGCGCTGACCGCTCCGGGCGGCGAGCGTCTTGCCGATCGAGATCGACTCCAGCGCGATGAGGAAGGCCAGCGTGAGGGCTACCGTGGCAAAATCGGTCCAGTTGCCGCGGCTCAGGGGCGGCGAGATGACCCAGTTGTCCGGCTTGATCGCCGAGGCGTGGGCGACCGGGCCGTCGAGCAAGTCGAACACGTGCAGTGCCGTCATCCCCGCCGTAATGGCCGAGACTACAAACAGCACGAGCGCCACCACCGGCCACTTGGGCCGCCAGCGCGTCACCGTCAGGTAAATTACCAAAGTCAGGGCGCTGATCAGGACTGCGCTGATCTGGAAGGTGCCGAGGCTCAGCACGGTGTGCCAGACGAGCGTCAGGATGTTGGCCCCCGGTGGTGCCTCCAGCGTCAGCCCCAGGACTTTCGGGATCTGGTTGATGATGATGTAGACGGCGGCGGCGGAGATGTAGCCCGTTACGACCGAGCGCGAAACATACTGGATCAGGTTGGCCACCTGCAGGATGGCACCAAAAATCAGAAAGCTGCCCGTCATCAGCAGGACCAGCGGCAGGCCCAACGCCCGCTCCGCCTCGGTCGCGAGGCCGAGGGTGGGGAAGGTCGCCAGCACCATGGCGGCAGTGGCATTGGTCGGCCCCGGCGTGATGAAGCGCGAGCCCGAAAACCACGGCGCGACCAAGGCGGCCATAATCGAGCCGAAAATGCCATACTGGATCGGCAGACCTGCGATGGAGGCGTAGGCGATCCCCTGGGGAAAGGCCAGCAGGGCGGTGTTGAGGCCGGCCTGCATGTCTCCCTTCAGCTCAAACCGTTGATACTGCCGGGCGACGGAAGCCAGAGGCAGCGGCTGGAGGTGTTGGAGAAAGCGAATCAACATGGCGCAGGGCTAGCAAAAATCCCATAACTCGCGCGGCAATCTTTATTTTAGCGATTGCCGCCCGTAGGCATGGGGACTAGCTACCTTTATTTTTCGTCCGCCCCATGCCTATCTTAATCTACATTCTGGCCGTGCTGGCGGCGAATCTGACGGCCACTCTTTTTATCCCCTTCCCGCTGTTCGGGCAGGTCGCGGTCGGCACGCTCATTTTCGGCCTCACCTTTACGCAGCGCGACCGTATGCACGTCTACGGCCGCAAAGTCGTCTACGCCGTGATCGGCACAACGGCCCTGCTCACGCTCCTGCTGCTGGTATCCTTCAAATACCTCTGGGGCGCTCCGCTGATCGAGCTGTGCCTGCGCGGCGGCTCCGAGTGGCTGGCGGAAGGTTTCGGCTACCTGCGCGAGGGTGGAGTGCGCGTTTTTGCCGCCTCGGTGCTGGCGATCCTCATTGCCGAGAGCATGGACACGGAGGTCTACCACCGCCTGCGCGAGCGCAGCTGGATGGTGCGCGTGCTCGGCTCCAACGCGGTCAGCATCCCCGTCGACTCTGCCGTGTTCAACCTCGTGGCCTTCGCGGGCATCTTCGGCTGGAAGATGCTCGCAGCAGTGATCTTCGGCGAGATCGTGACCAAGACCATCGTCGGCACCCTCTACGCCTTCATCCGCCCCCGCAGCGAAGACAAAGGCGGCGCCAGCTTCAAGTCGCTGCCGGTGGTGTAGAGGTAATGACGGGAGCCGGTGTGACTTGTTCGCTCCTGTTCATGGGGCGAGACAAGGCATGCTTCGCTTTAAAAGCGAAGCATGATGCCTCCGCCATAACCCTTAATGGTGCTTGCGTTGACGGTCAGCTCCAGGTTTTGAGTAACGGCAAAAGCTGCGAATGCTCCCACGCCCGCATGTGTTTTGTCTTCTTCCTCTGAAAGGTAGTAGCCTTCCGTGAATCTGCCGTCTTGGTACTTACCGTAAGTGGTTTCCCACGCTACGGAAGCTTCAGCGCCGATACGGAGACGGTTCAAGACTGGGTAGGCATACCCAAGGTCGAAGCCCCAAACCGATTCGGTTTCTCCTATTTTCGTGCGACCGTAGTTGCTCGTCCCAGCTTCCCGCTTTTCGGCCGTTGACCAGTTTTTGCCGAAAGCTCCTATCATCCATCCGTTCACATCAAAAGTGCAGACGAAGAGATCTTCGCTTCCGTAGGATACTCCAATCCCGAGCCGTCTTTCTGTGGCGTCGGATGTTTGCGCCATTAGAGGCGAGACAAATGTTAAAGAGATGGGCAGAAAACAGAGACAGGCAGATAGCTTATTCATACATAGAATAGTTAAAGTTGGCGTGGCCACGCTTAGCCTGCTACCGTATAATGTCAACTGGTAATGAGTGTTTGTATGACCGTATTATGGGGGTATTGGGTCATAGCGGTTGTTTTGGGGCTGGCACAAAAAAAGCGCGGAGGTGAGAGCCTCCGCGCGAAAAAGGAAAAAGGTGGGCTGGCAAGCGCCTTATTCGTCGTCGGTGTAGCGACGGCGGGGGACGCGGATGCGCACGCCATCATCTTCACCACCGCCGGAGGAGGGGCGGGTCGGGTAGCCACGGCGCGGACGGTCGTCGCCGCCGCGATCCCAGCTGCCACCGCTACGCTCGCCACGGGGTGCGCCACGGTCGTAACCGCCGCCACCACCGCTGCGCTCGCCACGGTCGAAACCGCGATCGCCGCCACGGTCCCAGCCGCCACGTTCGCCACCGCCACGAGGGGCGTCGCTACGCGGACGGAAGCCGCCGCCGCCACCGCCACGGGGGCCGTCGTTGAAGGGACGACGCGGGCGATCGCCACCACCGCCACGGGGGCCGCGGGGAGCGCCGCCGCCGAGGTCTTCCTTCGGCACAGCAGGGTTGGCTTTCAGGGGGCGACCGGCAAATTCAGCCCCATCGAGAGCCTTGAGGGCAGTTTGAGCATCCTCTTCATTGGTATACGTGACAAAGCAGAAGCCACGGGGGCGACCGGTTTCACGATCTAACGGATAAAAGAAGTCCTCGATTTCGCCGAACTGACCGAGGTACGCTTTGATTTCTTCCACTGGAGCGTCCCAATTGACGTTCCCAACAAACAACTTCATACTCATCTAACTCTGTCCCTGACTAATAGGTCTGGATCAAGTCGTTTCCGCGCACCGGATTTCAAACCGCCCCTGAAGCTCCTTCAACCGGCAGTTTCCGCCCTTGACCTTGCACCTGGATTCAACGGAGGCAATCATGCGTGAGTCGAGCCTGCTGTCAATCCAGACTGATGGGTTTTCGCGGGGGGAGGGGCCGGTATTTTTCACCATCCTGCGCGCCGTTTCCGGGCCGACGCTTGACAGGTAACACGCGATCCCGCTTAATACTCGCTTTCCCAACCCGTCACCGTCGTGAAAGTGGGCCTTCCGCCCGCTTTTTTTGTCCCTGATGGGGTCTATCTGATACACACACCGATGAGCCAAGAGATACTTTCCGTCCTCGAATACATGGAGAAAGAGAAGGGGATCCCGCGTGAGGAAATGATCGCGGCGATCTCCAATGCTATCCGCAGCGCGGCCTCCAAGGGCGTGAATGCCGGCCAGGAACTCAAGATCGAGATCAACCCGCGCACCGGGGGTCTCAAGGCCTGGGCGATCATGGAAGTAGTCGATTCGGTGAGTGATACCAGCCGGGAGATCCACATCGAAAAAGCGCGCGCGCTCAACCCCAATGCCGACGTCGGTCTCTTCATCGAGAAGGAGATGGACCCGGAGCAGTTGGGCCGCATTGCCGCGCAGACCGCGCGCCAGACGATCATGCAGCGCCTTCGCCAATTCGAGAAGGAGCGCATTTACGACGACTATAAAGACATGGTGGGCGACATCGTGACGGGGATCGTCCGCCGCCGCGAACGAGGCAACCTGATCGTCGACATGGGCAAGGCCGAAGCCATCCTGCCGCCACGCGAACGCGTGCGGGGGGAAGACTACGCCCCCGGCGAACGCATCCGCTGCCTCCTCGCGAGCATCGAAGCCACCAACCGTGGCCCCGAGTTGATCCTCAGCCGCGCCAGCCCCAAGTTTGTGCGCCGCCTCTTCGAGCTTGAGGTGACGGAAATCGCCGACGGCACCGTCGTCATCGAATCCATCGCCCGCGAGCCCGGCTACCGCACCAAGATCGCCGTGCGCAGCAACGACGACAAGGTCGACCCCGTCGGCGCCTGCGTCGGCGCCCGCGGCGCCCGCGTCAAGAGCATCGTGCGTGAGCTCGGCGGCGAAAAGATCGACATCATCAAGTGGGATGCCGACCCGGTGCGCTTCCTCGAAGAAGCGATCAAGCCCGCCCGCCCGAAAAACGTGCGCCTTGACGAAGCCCACAGTCGCATCTACT
Organism: Verrucomicrobiota bacterium JB022; assembly: GCA_030673845.1. NCBI lineage: Bacteria > Pseudomonadati > Verrucomicrobiota > Verrucomicrobiota bacterium JB022. Next base: position 115,759 of record JAUTCQ010000020.1, on the reverse strand, counting down.
TTGAAGTGTCGGAAGAAGACCTTTCCATCGCGATCGGTCGCCACGGCCAGAACGCCCGACTGACCCACCGCCTCCTCGGCTGGAAGCTCGACATCGCGAAGGAAGAACATCGCGAAGCCGGCTTCGACGACAAGCTGGAGGCCGGTATCGCCCGCTGGACGCAACTGCCCAACATCAACCGCGATGTGGCGATCTTCCTCGTCCAGAACGGCTTCACCTCGCCCGAAGCCTTCGAAGGCGTCGAAGCGGACGACCTCGAAGAACTCGGCTTTACGACGGAAGACGCCGAGGCGCTGGTGCAAATCGTCTCCGACTACCGCAACAGCGCGGGTGCCTAAGCGCATCCGCCCATTGACTGAAACGCAGAGCTGACCTTTTATAATTAATACATGGCTGTTCGGATATACGAGCTTTCCAAAGACATCGGTATGGACAATGCCGAACTCATTAACCTGCTTAAAAAGCGCGGGTACCAAGTGAAGAGTGCCTCCAGCACGATCGACAACATTTCGGCCGAAAGCCTGCGAAGCGAATTTGGCAACGCAGGCGCTGCGTCTGGTGACGCGTCCTCCGATTCCGAGAACGACGGCTCTTCCGACCAACCGCAAAGCGTAGCACCCAAGCTGCCCGCCGGCGCCGTCGTCCGCTCGAAGGAAGACATCGAGCGCGAGCGCGCCGAACGCGAAGCACAGGAGCAGAGCAACAAGGCGCCCCGCGTGGTCGTGCCGCCGCGCCCGGCTCCCGCCGGGAACGCCCCGGTAGTCAAGGCCCCGCCGCCCCTGCCGAAGCGCCCGCCGGTCACCGCCCGCCCGACGCCTCCGCCGCCCGCCGCGCAAGGCAATGCCCCGCGCGCCGTGGTGCCCCCGCGCCCGGCCCCCGCATCCCCCGTGTTGCGGAGTGACCTGCCGCCGGCCGAAAAGCCGCGCCAGCCGGAGGCTCGCAAGCCCGAAGCCCCGGTGGTCAAGGCCCCGGAAACCGCCAAGGCGCCCGAGCCCGTGGCACCCCCCGCCAACCGACCGGCCCCCGTTTCCCCGCCGCCCGCCCGCCCGCAGGCCCCGGAAAACCGCAGCGCGCCCGCCCCGATGGCTCCGCCGCGCCCGGCCCCGCAACAGGGTGGGGGTGGCAATGCCCCCAAGGCGATGACGCCGCCCCGCCCGGGTGGCCCGCAGCGCATGGCCCCGCCGCCGATGCAACCGCCTCGCCCGGCCGCCACCAACGCGCCCAAGTCTTTGACGCCGCCCCCGGCGGTGCCGCCGCAAGGCCAACCCGCCGCCGAAAAGCCCGCTGGCCGCGAGCTGCGCAAGCTGCAGGTCAAGACCCCCATCGTCGTCCGCGACTTCGCCGTCCTGATTGGCAAGAAGCCCTTCCAGCTTATTTCCGAGCTGATGGAGCTGGGCATCTTCGCCTCCATGAACACGGCGATCGAGGAAGAGGTGGCGACCAAGATCGCTCGCAGCCACGGCTTTGAGCTCGACATCAAGCACCGCGGCGAAGCGCAACCCCAGCAACCCGTCAAGGCCAAGAAAACAGAAGCCGAGAAGGAAGAGCTGGAGCCCCGCGCCCCCGTCGTCTGTATCCTTGGTCACGTCGACCACGGCAAGACGACGCTGCTCGACACCATTCGCAAGACCAACGTGGTCAAGGGCGAAGCCGGTGGCATCACGCAGCACGTCGGTGCCTATCAGGTGGAGCACAACGGCAAGAAGATCACCTTTATCGACACCCCGGGCCACGCCGCGTTCTCCAACATGCGTGCCCGTGGTGCCAATGTGACGGACATCGCGGTGCTCGTGGTGGCCGCAGACGACGGCTTCATGCCGCAGACGGACGAGGCTCTCGGCCACGCCCGCAAGGCCGGAGTGCCCGTCGTCGTGGCGATCAACAAGGTCGACGCCCCGGGCTCCAAGCCCGACCGCGTGCGCCAGCAGCTGATGCAGCGCGACTTGACGCCGGAAGAGCTGGGTGGTGAAACCCTCACCGCCGAAGTCTCCGCCCTCAAGGGCCTCGGCATCGAAGGTCTGCTCGACTCCATCCTCCTGCAGGCCGAAGTGACTGAAGGCATCGAAGCCCGCGTCAAGGGCAACGCCGAAGCCGTGGTCATCGAAGCCCAGAAGGAGCTTGGCCGTGGTTCGACTGCCAGCGTCATCGTGACGGCTGGCACGCTCAAGCCGGGTGCCGCTCTCGTGTGTGGCGAAAACTATTGCCGCGTCCGTCAGCTGATGGACGACAAGGGCAACCAGATCAAGTCGGCTACCCCGGGCACCCCGGTCAAGATCACCGGCTGGTCCGGCCCGCCCGATGCCGGCGACACCTGCTACGAGGTCAAGAACGAGCGCGAAGCGAAGACCATCGCGTCCGACAACGAGCGCGAGCGCAAGCAGCTCGAAGCCTCGCAGAAGGACGAAGGTCGCGCCAGCGTCGAAGACCTCTTTGCCGCTATCGCCCGCACGCAGAAGAAGACCTTCAAGTGCATCGTCAAGGCCGACGTGTATGGCACCGCCGAAGCGCTTTCCGCTGCGTTGCTCTCGATCAAGAGCGACAAGATCGACATCGACGTCATCGACATGGGCGTGGGCGACATCACCAAGAACGATGTCGTGCTCGCCGACACTGCCGACGGCGCCTCGCTCGTCTCCTTCAACGTGGGCATGGAAAACGGCGTCCAGGCCGTGGCCAAGCACCACAACATCCATATCATCCGCCACAACATCATCTACGAGTTGATCGACCAGGTGAAAGCCGCCATGGCCGACCTGCTCGACCCCGAGTTCCGCGAGAACAAGATCGGTGCGGCCGAAGTCCGCGCGACCTTCCCGCTGGGCAAGGGCCAGGTGGCAGGCTGCATGGTCACCGAAGGCAGCATCAAGCGCGACCACCTCGCACGCCTCTTCCGCAAGGGCAACCAGATCTCCGAAGCGAAGATCCAGACGCTCAAGCGCTTCAAGGACGACGTCAACGAGGTCCGTGCCGGCTACGAATGTGGTTTGCAGCTGCGTGATCAGGATGCCTACGAAATGGGCGACATCATCGAGTGCTACGAGATCCTCAAAATCAAGCCGGCGCTCTAGGGCGCTGGTGTCTCCACCCAACTCGAGACCAGACCTATGTCACAGCGGCAGATCCGCGTTAACGAGCTGCTCAAGCGCGAGATCAGCATGATCCTGCACACGCGCTTTCGCTCCCGGGCCACGACCATCACCATCCTGGATGTGGACGTGGCCCCCAACTTGCGCACGGCGAAGGTGTTCTACTCCGTCTTTGGCGACGAGTCGGCGCAGCGCGATGCAGACCACTTCTTCACCCGTAATCACGTCGAAATCCGGCACTACATGGGCAAGACCATCACGCTCAAGTACCTGCCGCACCTCGACTTTGTTTACGATCCCTCTCAGGAGCGGGGCGCCGAAATCAACGCCCTGCTCGACGAGATGGGCTACTCGGGCGAGCTCAAGTATGAGCCCGAGCCTGAGCCTGCGGATGAAGACGAAGACGTGGGTGACGAGGAAGGCGACGACGACTTCGACAGCGATGAAGCTTACGAAGACGCCGACGACGATGCCTCTGATTACGACGACGAAGAAGATGATGACGACTTCGACGACGATGAGGATTACGAGGATGAGGAGGACGATTACGAGGACGAAGAGGATGACGATGAAGACGAGGAACGCCGCTCGTAGGGTGCATCCTCGTTAGGATTGGCAGACGCATTGCTCACGGCTGTAGTATGAAAGCAGCCGTTTTTCACCGCCCTGGGAAGATCGTCTACGAAGACGTGCCCGATCCGAAGATCCTCGACCCGCAAGACGCCATCATCCGCGTCACGGCTACGGCCATTTGCGGGTCCGACCTCCACATCTACGACGGCTATCTGCCGCAGCTCAAAAACATGGTGCCCGGCCACGAGTTTATGGGCATCGTGGAAGAGGTAGGCCGCGAAGTCAAAACGCTGCGCAAGGGAGACCGCGTCGTCGTGCCATTCCCTATCGCCTGCGGGTGCTGCTTCTTTTGCCAGCACGAATTGCCCGGCCACTGCGAGCATTCCAACGACAACTACGGCCCCGAAGGCGGCCTGTTGCACCAGAAGGGTGGGGCGCTCTTTGGCTACACCGGCATGTATGGCGGCTACGATGGCGGCCAAGCCGAATACGTGCGCGTACCCTATGCCGATTTTGGCCCCCGCAAGGTCAGCCCGGCGCTGACCGACGAACAGGTCCTTTTTCTGACGGACATTTTCCCGACTGGGTATACGGGGATCGACTGGGCCAACGTGCAGGGTGGGGAGACCGTCGCCGTCTTCGGCTGTGGCCCCGTTGGCCTCATGGCTCAAAAAGTGGCCTGGCTACGAGGGGCCAAGCGCGTGATCGGCATCGACAAGGAGCAATACCGACTCGATATGGCGAAGCGCACTGCCAAGAGCGAGACGATCAACTACAAGGAGGCCGATCCGGTCGAAGTCATTCGGGAGATGACGGAAGGACGTGGGGCCGATGTTTGCGTCGACGCCGTGGGGATGGAGGCCGAACGCAGCACACTCGACAAGCTCGGAAACATTGTGCACCTGCAAGTCGGCACGATCAACGCGCTCAGGAGCTGCTTCAGCGCCGTGCGCCGTGGCGGCACGGTCAGCATTCTTGGCGTTTATGGGATGTCTTACGACAACTTCCCGATCGGCCAGATTTTTGACAAGGGCCTGAAGATCGCGGCCGGTCAAGCCCCGGTACACAAATACATCGACCACCTCTGCCATCTCGTCGAGGAGGGCAAGATCGTGCTCGACGACATCATCACCCACCGCCTGCCGCTCTCGGAGATCAGCCACGGCTACGATATCTTCAAGAAAAAGCAGGACAACTGTGTGAAGGTTGTCCTGACCCCGTAAAACGAATGGACCGGCGGCCAATCAAGCCGCCGGCTTTTTAGTGCTGGTGCATGCGTGCCGCCAGCTGCTCTTCGTGTCGCTTCGACCAGACGCCCGGCTGTGGGCCGCGCACCTCCTTGCCAGTGCGAATTGGCGTGTGGGTGGGCGTGGCAGCCGGCAAGACACGGGAGATGAGCCCGTTGGCCGTCTGCGCCATTTCAGGAAACAGTTCGAAACCGGCTCCCGTCATGCGCCACTGCCAAGGGAAGGTCACTTCCGCCCGTCCGGCACGGCAGGCCTCGATCAAGCGTCGCGCCGCCAAATCCGCAGAGACGGTGACGCCTGGTGCGGTCGCGGCAGCCGTAAAGACACGGGCTTCTGCCTCCGCCTTGCCGCCAAAGAGGGCGGCGCGGTGAGAGCCTGTGCGCAGCAGCCCCGGGCAAGCCAGCGTTACACGAATTTGGGTTGGGCGCAGCTCTGCCGCCAGGGCACGGGCGAAGCCGGCCAGCGCGTGCTTGCTGGCAGAATAGGGGGCCATATGCGGAATGCCGATCTTGCCCCCGATGGAGCTGACATACAGGATGCGCGCCTCCCGTTGGCGGTGCATGATCGGAAGAGCGGCCAGGGTCGTGTGCAGCGCCCCGTAAAAATGGGTGCGCATGGATGCCTCGAAATCCTCACGACGCAGATTGTCCACCGGCGCGCAGAGGATCCGGCCCGCGTTGTGGATCAGCACGTCGATCCGGCCAAGGTCGGCATCGATGGCATGCATGGTGTGCTCGACTTCCTCGGCGCTGCCGACGTCGCACGGGTAGCACCGCACGGCGCCCCCGAGGGCTCGTAGCTCATGCGCTGCGGTCAGCAATTCATCCGAATCGCGCGCCAGTAGGGCCAGCACGGCCCCTTCTTCGGCCAGTTGACGCGCCAGTTCGAGGCCAAGACCGCGCGAGCCGCCGGTCAAGACCACCACACGGTCGGCAAATGAATAACGGGGCCGGCGCTGATGCCACCAGACGGTGGCTGCACCCAGGCCGAGGGCACCAAGGGCTAGGGTATGGGAGGGTTTCATGGGAGTAGGCCTTGTTGCCAGCCGGAACGATGCCACTCGGCTTATCCTGGGGTGATCCCGGTAAAGAAGCGGCTGCGCGCGCCTTTACGCTCTGGCAGGCACTGCAAAACGACGCCCTTGGCCGCTGTTGTGCACGGCTATTCGTCCGCTCCGGGAGCGTCGGATTGGGGCAGCTTAAGGGCTCCGGCTAAAGTGGCCCAGTCGACACCCAGCTCTTCCGCCACTGCCTTCAGTTCGTCCATGATGTGCGCGAGCTGTGTCTCCAGCTCCTGCAGTTCCATCGCTTTTTCAAAAAGAGCGTTTTCGCTTTCTTCGATGAAGGCCTCGCGCTCGGCCATGATGTCGGAGTCGCCCGCGCTGGTGGCCTCGGCCAGGGCGGCTTGCGTGGCCAGTTGCAACGCCTCTTCCAGCTCCTGGTTGCGGCGTTCGACGCTGTGGAGTTGTCGCTGCAGCTCTTGCAGGCGCCCCTGATCGGCGCCGGGCGGGCGCTGCTGTTCGAGGCGCCGCTGCCACTGTTGCTCGCGTGCGGCCAGCAGCATGCGGTCTTCTTCCAGTTCGCGCTGGTGCTCGGCGACGATATATTCGCGCTGCCTCAGCTCACGCTCGCGCTGGGCGAGGTCATCCGGGTCGGGCAGATCGCCTTCGGCTGCGGGCAAATCTTCTCCCCTGCGGTAGCGCCAACGGCGGGCAGCTTCGCGGGTGCGCCGGATGATAGCGTCGATCGTCGGTGGCGTGCCTGGCCCAGGCGGTGGAGCCGCCGGGATATGCGCGATATCTCCCGGCTTGATGGTATCGCCGGGGCGCGTTTCGAGAATGGGGCGAAAAAGGATCCTACCTTTTGGCTCGGAAGCCATAATAAGCCATTATCGGCCAAAAAGGCGGGCGAAAAAGCCCTTCTTGCGCGCTTTTCCGCTTCCGGCTTCGCCCGTCATGATCCGAGCGACCCCCATGGCCACGATTTCGAGCTGCGGGTCGTTGAGCACCATAAAGTAGCGCTCCTGCCGCGAGCCACCCTCCTTGAGGACGGTCAGCACATCCAGCGATTCCTTCTCGAAGAAGGCAAAGAGCTTGTGCTTCTGGGTGTTGAAGCGCTCGTCGAGGGCAGTCACTTCTTCCTGGCTCAGCTCGCGCAACTGCTTTTGCTCGGCGGTCGGCTTGCCACCAAAGCGCTGCAGCATGTAGACAAACTGCTCGGGGCTGAGGGAGCGGGCGATATGGCCGAACGCTTCCGGCAGGTGCAGCCCGGGGAAGCCGGGGCGATTGGGCAGATACTTGGCGATCTCCTTCTCGTCCTGGCTGGTAAAGCCGTTGAGCATGGTGCGGAAGTCTCCGCCCACCACGACGTTTTGCGCCATGTTTTGGGCAAAGAGCAGGAAGTCGCCGATGGTCTTGATGTCTTCGTCCTGACAGAACTTGCGCGTTTCGGCGGAAATGTTGCAGAGATCGACGGGGTATTCGCGCGGGATCTCGAGGTCTTTCAGCACTTTGAGCGGCTTGTCGTCGTGGCGCGAAGACGAATCGACCTGCTCGGCCATTTCGCCGAAGGGGTCGTCAAAGGCCATCGTCTCCTCAAAAATGTCCATCATCAGCCGCACCCGCTTGGGGTGTTCGGCGATCCCCGGGAGCATCAGCAGCTCGTCCAGCGTCAGCGGCAGGTATTTGAGCGGCACCTCGTCGCGCCCCTTGAGGGGCCAGACGCGGTCGACGTTCGAGGCCAGCTTGGCCATTTCGGTTCCCACCATCATCGAGCTCTTGAAGCGCTCGCGGACGGAATCCCACTCCTGTTTGGTCACACCGCTGGGGCTGTTTTCCATAATGAAAGGAATCGGCTGCTAGGGCAGGGGGTTAAAGGGCGGAAGAGGTCGTGCCGTGGCGCATGATCTGGCGCGCCAAGGCTTTGTAATCGCTCAACACCCCGTCGGTACCCGGCGACTGGCCGACGGAGACGACGGGGAGGCCCAAGGTTACCGCGCGCCGCACCACGACTGCATCGCGGATCGAGGCTCCGAAGATCTTCGCGTTGGCCGAGACCTTCTTCTGGTTGCGGAACTGGTTGAGGCGGAACTGCATGCGCATCTTCGGTACCTCGATGTCCATGTTGGCCTTGATGCCGTTGAACAGGATGCCCTGGATCTGCGCCGGCTTGCCCATGCCGCTACGGCGGAAGCTGGCCGAGCGCTCGTTGAACTGCAACAGCTTGCCCGTCAGCAACGTAAAGCCGATCAGGCTCAGCGCGTCGGGGTTGGACGGCACATACACCTCGTTGGAGGCAAAGAGGCCGCACTGCGAGGCGCGCAACACGTTGGGCGGGCAGTCGAAAAAGATAAAGTCGTAGTCGTTTTCGACCTCCGCGAGCTGCTCCTGGAACTTCACGTAGGGCGGGCGACCGTCCTTGGGCTGATACTCGTGCTCGACGTCGATCAGGTTGAAGCTGGTCGGCAGCAGGTCGAGGCCCGGGAGGATCTGGTTGCCGGAGCGGTCGATCACCACGTCCTTGACGATGATGTCCTTGATCCGCTCCTGAGCGGGCTCGAAGATCGAAAAGACGGATCCCTGCCCGTTGAGGTTGAGCTTGTTCCAACGCTCCAGCCTCATCAGCCAGATACTTGCGTTGGACTGGGTGTCCAAGTCCACCAGCAGAGTGCGCTTGCCCATTTCGGCGAGACAGGCAGCGACGTTGACAATGCAGGAGGTCTTTCCGACCCCACCTTTATAGTTAATGAAGCTGATCTTGCGAGGAGCCATGGATAAGCACGCGACGAGTAAGTGTTCAGCGCAGTCTGACGGCCGGAGTTTGTTTGATCAACAGAATAACAAGCCGAAGATGAAACCCGGTTTTTATTTCGGCAAACAACACCGTTTCGGCAATGTTTTTTTTGCCGTAATCATTGATTATCATACCTTGAGACGAGAAGCTTGACTCTGGCCAAACCCTCCCAAATCCTTGGCGCACTTATGGTCGGAGTCGGAAAACTGATGAAGCAGGCTGCCAAGATGCAGCAACAACTGCAAACCCTGCAAGATGAAATGGCGCAGACCGTGATCGAGGTCTCCGGCGGCGGCGGCGCGGTCAACATCAAGATCACGCTCCAGCAGGAGATCAAGGCGATCCAGCTCGATCCCGAGTTCCTGAAGGAAGACCGCCAGCTGATCGAAGAAACGCTCACCGAGGCCGTGCGCGAAGCCGTCAACCGCAGCAAGGCCCAGAGCGAAGAAAAGATGAGCGCCATCACCTCCGGCTTCAGCCTGCCGGGCATGTTCTAGCCCCGGCGCATGACGCCGAGCTTCGACAGAGTCCAGCAACTGCTCAAGCGACTGCCAGGCCTCGGCCATCGCTCGGCCGAGCGCGTGGCCCTGCACCTGCTCGTCGAGCGCCCGCAAGACCTGCCCTCGCTACTCGCAGCCCTGCAGGAGGCGAGCGAAACGATCCAACGCTGCACCGAGTGTGGCAACCTGGCGGAAGAGCCGCTCTGCCCCATTTGCCAGAACCCGCAGCGCGATGCCCACCTGCTCTGCATCGTCGAGCACGTGCCCGATTTGATGGCGATCGAGCGCAGCTCCGCCTATCGGGGCCGCTACCACGTGCTCTACGGCAAGCTCTCGCCCCTCCACCAGGTTGGCCCGGAAAACCTGAACCTGCACCATCTCGCCGAGCGCATCCAGCGCGACCAGGTAGAGGAAGTCGTCCTCGCCCTCGGCAACGACGTGGAAGGCGAGGCCACCTGCCATTACCTGCAGGAAGAGATCCTCGACCCGGCGGGCGTGAAGGTGACGCGAATTGGCTTCGGCCTGCCCAGTGGGGGAGGGGTCACGATGGCCGATGCTTCTACCCTCCGCAGCGCCCTCGAAAGTCGACGCCGCTACGAGTAAGATCACTCAAGCGCAGAAGGGAAGCTGGCCATCATTCTCAACACTTTCCCGCTTGCCAAACCAGCCTTCACTCCCCACGCTGCCCTCTTTGTCCCACCGCATCACTGCGGGCGTCGTATAAAGGCTAATACGTGGGCTTCCCAAGCCTGAAATGAGGGTTCGATTCCCTCCGCCCGCACCATACCTATGCCCCGTGACAGGGCGTGACGAGCGAGGATAAACCTTGTCATCCTCAACGGGTTGCGAAATGGGGTGATGTCTACTTGGATGTGCCGATCCCTTATCTGCGCTTCCGCTCTTCGATCACCAAAAATAAGAAGGAAGTGAAGCTCCCGATCGACAGCGAGACGCTCTCCATTCTGCGTCAAATTAGGCCAAAGGAGGCCTTGTCTTCCGATCACGTTCTTCGCTACCGCATTCCAAACTCCACTCGGCTACAAAAGGACCTGCAGGCGGTGGGAGTGGTCTACCGGATGCTTGAAGGCGACTTGGATTTCCACGCGCTACGGCATACTTACATCACGGGGCTTATGGCTCAAGGGGTGCCCACGCAAATGGTGCAGTTTCTGGCCCGGCACGAAGACGCCAATCTTTCGGCCAATCGCTATACCGACGTGTCTCAATTACCCTCGGCCGCAACGGTGCAAAAGCTCGTTCCGCTGGGCGCAAGCTGCACCGATATATGCACCGATTTCACAGACTTTTGTGGTCTTTCGCTGTCATCGGCTGGCAATCGGGTTCTCTCGGGTCGAGAAGCGCAAGCCGCTGAAACTGACACGCTTAGTCACAAATTGACGGTGCATGTCGCTGACCATCAGCAGGATGGAATGGTAGCAGGAGCCGGGATCGAACCGGCGACCTAAGGCTTATGAGTCCTTCGCTCTAACCAACTGAGCTATCCTGCCGCCAGAAAAACTAGAGATAAAGACAGGTTTTCAGGGCTTGGCAAGTGTAAAGGAAAAAAAATGCATTAATTGAGACACGTGGCTCAATTTTCGGCTTGCGGAGTCTCAAAAAGGGGCTTTTATTGAGACTAAGTTTTTCAAAAAGGACGATTATCATGGGCAAAAGTTTGTTTCAGAAAGTCTGGGAGGCGCATACGGTGCGCCGTCTGTCCAACGGGCAGACCCAGTTGCTGATCGGGACCCACCTCATCCACGAGGTGACGAGCCCGCAGGCGTTTGGTATGCTGCGCGACCGCGGCCTGACGGTGAAATACCCGCACCGCACCTTCGCGACGGTAGACCACATCGTGCCGACCAATGAAGCGGTCGAGCCTTACTCCGACTCGCTCGCGCAGGCCATGATCGAAGAGCTGCGCAAGAACTGCGAGCAATACAACGTTACTTTCTTCGATACGCACACGGGCAAGCAAGGCATCGTGCACATCGTGGGGCCGGAGCAGGGCATCACCCAGCCGGGCACCACCATCGCGTGCGGCGACAGCCACACCTCCACCCACGGTGCGTTTGGCGCCATTGCGTTCGGTATCGGCACGAGCCAGGTGCGCGACGTGCTGGCCACGCAGACGATGGCCCTCAGCCCGCTGAAGGTCCGTCGCATCAATGTGGACGGCAAGCTCGCCCCGGGCGTCTACGCCAAGGACGTGATCCTGCACATCATTCGCGTGCTCGGCACCAAGGGCGGCACGGGCTTTGCCTACGAATACGCCGGTGAAGTGTTCGACAACTTCACGATGGAAGAGCGCATGACCGTGTGCAACATGTCCATCGAAGGCGGCGCGCGCGTCGGCTACGTCAACCCCGACGAAACGACCTTCGAATACCTCAAGGGCCGTCCCTACTCGCCGAAGGGTGCTGCCTGGGATGCCGCCGTCGAGCGCTGGAAGTCCTTCGCGAGCGACGCCGACTGCGAATACGACGACGTGGTCAACATCCGCGCCGAAGACATCGCGCCGACCGTCACCTGGGGCATCAATCCCAGCCAGGGCGTCTTCATCGACGAGAACATCCCCGCCGTGGCCGAAGGCAAGACGCAGAGCGAGCGCGAGAGCATCGCCGAAGCGCTCGAGCACATGAAGTTCGAAGGCGGTTCGCCGATCAAGGGCAAGAAGATCGACGTGGCCTTCCTCGGCTCCTGCACCAACGGCCGCCTGAGTGACCTCAAGGAAGTCGCCAAGTACATCCAGGGCCACAAGGTGCACCCCAGCGTCAAGGCCATCTGCGTGCCGGGCAGCCAAGTCGTGGCCCAGCTCGCGATCGAGCTCGGGCTCGACAAGATCTTCCGCGAAGCCGGCTTCGAATGGCGCGGCGCAGGCTGCTCCATGTGCCTTGCGATGAACCCCGACAAGCTCGTGGGCGACCAGCTCAGCGCCAGCTCCAGCAACCGTAACTTCAAGGGCCGCCAAGGCTCTGTGACCGGTCGCACGCTGTTGATGAGCCCGATCATGGTCGCCGCCGCCGCCATCACCGGCGAAGTCAGCGATGCCCGCGAAGTCTTCGGCCTGCTGCCCGAGCCCGTCGGCGCATAAGGCAAGAGACTCCTAATCTATGAACAGGAGTTAAAAAGAGTGAAAAGGAGTTGTTTCTGCAGAAGACAACGATGCACACAAAGAAGCGTTACCGCATCCGACATAAACCACTTTTCTCCTGTCTCTCCTCTTTTTAACTCCTTTTAACTCCTGTTCAAATCCATCTCTTATCCCTTTATTTCCATGGCCTTACCCAAGATCACCCAGATCGCCGGCCGCGCGGTTTACGTGCCCGGTGACGATATCGACACCGACCGCATCATCCCTGCGCGCTTCATGAAGTGCGTCACGTTCGACGGCCTCGGCGAATACGTCTTCTACGACGTGCGCAAGAACGAGGACGGCACCGATCGCGTGCACCCGCTCAACGACCCGAAGTTCGCCGGCGCCACCATCCTCGTCAGCGGTAACAACTTCGGCTGCGGCTCCTCCCGCGAGCACGCGCCCCAAGCCATCTACCGCGCCGGTTTTCGCGCCGTCATTGCCGAGAGCTACGCCGAGATCTTCTTCGGCAACAGCACCCAGCTCGGTATGCCCTGCGTGTCCGCCAACCACGACGACATCCAGACGCTCGTGCGTGCGCTCCAGGCCGACCCGGAGTTGACGATCAACATCAACCTCGAAGAGCAGCGCATCAACTTCGGCGACCTGTCGATCCCCTGCGAGATCCGCGAGACCAACCGCCAGGCCCTCGTCGGCGGCTTCTGGGACCCGATCCAGGACCTGATCAACGGCGAAGAGCAAGTCGAGGCAGTCGCCAACGGCCTGCCCTACATCGCCGAAACGGCTGGCCGCTAAAGCGCCCGAACAACTTCAATTCCTTACACGACGCAGTCACCCGACCGCGTCGTTTTTTATGTAGCTCCTCATCCGCGTGAATTTGCGTTCATCTGCGGCTTAAGTCTACCTCACCCCTCCACTGGCAGGCGCACGGTAAAGGTTGCGCCTTGGCCTTCTTCGCTGGTGGCGACGATTTGGCCCTGGTGCTTATCGACAATCGTTTTTGCAATCGCGAGCCCCAGCCCGGTATGGCCCGACGTGCCGGTGCGGGCCTTGTCGGCCCGGTAAAAGCGGTCGAAGATGTGCGGCAGGTCGTCTGCGGGGATGCCGGGGCCGTCATCGCGCACGGTCAGGACCGCATGGGCGCCCTCGCGCTGGGTCGACACCTCGACGCGACCGCCTTCCCGGTGGTGCTGGATGGCGTTGGCCACGAGGTTGCTGATCAGGATCGAGAGCGCGGCGGGGTCGGCGAGGCAGGGCGCGGCCTGCAGCCTGGGCTCGATCGTTACTTGGCGGGCCTCGGCTAGTGGCCGGTGCTGGCGCACCACGTCCCCCGCCAGCTTGGCCAAGTCGCAGGCTTCGCGGTGCGGTTCGGCGTTTTCCTGGCGGGAGAGCAGGAGCAGCGCCTGGATCAGGTTGCGCATGCGCGTGGCACTCTCGTGGCAGGTGTGCAGGGCGTCCTGGTATTCCTCTGCCGTGCGCTCGCGCTTGAGGATGCGTTCGGTCTCGGTCAGCAGGATCGTGACAGGGGTGCGCAGCTCGTGCGAGGCATCCGCCGTGAAGCGGCGTTGTCGCTCGAACGTGGCGTCCAGCTGGGCAAAGGTCTGGTTGAGCACACGGGCGAGTTGGTGCAGCTCGCTGCCGCCGGAGACGTCGATGCGTTCGGCCAGATTGCCGTCGGCAATGCGCGTCGCCGTCTCGCTGATCGTGGCGATGGGCTTCAATGCGCGCCCGGCCAGCCACCAACCGCCCAGCAGCCCTACGATCCAGACGCCTGCGCCGCTCAGGGCCAGCGACACGCCCAGGCGGTGCATGTCGTCGATCTCGGGAGCCATGTCGCGCCCCACGATGCTACTGACGCCGCGCGGGTTGTTGCGCGCCATCTCGCGGTGCGCGTCGACTGTGCGCATGTCGTCCTCATATTCGCCCGCTTCGCCGACCGGCAGCGGGTCGAGCTGGGCGGGGAGGTTGGGGGACTGCAGGAGCACGCTGCCGTCGGTGTCGTAGAGCACAAAGTAGGCATAGCCGGGCTCCGTACCCTGAAAGCGCGTCCACACCTCGTCCGGCAGCGTTACAGTGCCTGCGCGCAGGTGCTCCAGCAGCACCGACTGGGCGACCGGCGTATCCTCGTCGGCACCCTCGGGCTTGACTGCTTCGAACAGCGGGTGAAAGAGGCTGCGCTCGTGGTCGAACACCGCCCGCACGACCCGTCGCGACTGGTGGTTCCACGCCAGTTGATACGACATGTAGCAAAAGCCGGCGATCACGACCAGCAACAGCAGGCCATGCCATGCCTGCAGGCGCCAACGGATGGAGTTGAAAGGATGCTTCACGGGATGGAGTAGCCGTGGCCGCGGCGGGTGGCGATCAAGTCGTGCCCCAGCTTCTTGCGCAGGTTGGAGACGTGCACATCCAACAGGTTGGAGAGGCTGTCGTCGTCTTCGTCAAAGAGGTGTTCGTAAAGCTCGGCCCGGCTTACGACCTGCCCACGATGCAGCGCCAGGTATTCGAGCAGGCTGTATTCGCGCGCGGTCAGGAGGACGTCTTGCCCGGCTTGTTCCACGCGCTTGGCGGCGGTATCGAGCTTCAGGTCGCCAATCGTCACCACGGGGTGCACTTGCCCAATCGAGCGGCGGATGAGTGCTCGAAGACGGGCCAGCAACTCCTCCAGTTCGAAAGGCTTGGGCAGGTAATCGTCGGCCCCCTGGTCAAGGCCGCGCACGCGGTCGGGCGTCGCGTCGAGGGCCGTCAACATCAGCACCGGCGTGAGGTTCTCCGGGCGCAGGCGGGCCAGCACGCCCCAGCCATCGAGCCGAGGCATCAACACGTCGAGGATGATGGCGTTGTAGGCCGTCTCCTGCGCCTTGTAGAGCCCCTCCTCGCCGTCGGCGGCCGTATCGACGGCGTAGTTTTCCTCCCGCAGGCTGGCGGCAAGGCTGCGGAGCAGGGCGGGGTCGTCTTCGATTACCAGCAGGCGCATGGCAGGCTATTCGTGGCGCAAGGCTTCGATCGGGTCCAGCTTGGCCGCCCGCCGCGCGGGGGCAAAGCCGAAGAGCACTCCAATCCCCGCCGAGAAGGCAAACGCGATCAAGTTGATGTTCATGTTAAAGATGAACGGCACCTGGATCAGACCGGAGAGCCAACTACACAAGCCCAGCGCGATGGCAAGGCCCACGAGCCCGCCAATACACGAGAGCGTGATGGCCTCCACCAGAAACTGCAGCAACACCTCGTGTGCGGTCGCCCCGATGGCGAGGCGGATGCCGATCTCACGCGTCCGCTCCGTCACGCTGACGAGCATGATGTTCATGATGCCGATGCCGCCGACCAGCAGACTCACGCCTGCCACGGTTGCCAGCAGCATCGTCATGGTCTTGGTCGAAGCACTGAGGGTGTCGGCGATCTGCCGGGTATCGAAGACGTTGAAATTGTTGCCCTGGTTGGGCTGCAGGTTACGCCGTTGCCGCATCAGCGAGTTGATCTCGTAGATCAGCTTGTCGCTATTGGTGCCGTCGGCGGCCGAAATGCTGATCATGTTGACGTCGTTGGAGGTCAAGCGTCCCGTCAGGCGCTGCTGTACGGTGGTGATCGGCATGATCAGGTTGTCGTCCTGGTCGCCCATGCCCACCTGACCTTTGGCCTTGAGCAGGCCGATGATCTGAATGGAGGTATTGCCCACCCGGATCTTCTGGCCGATGGGGTTGACCTCGCCAAACAGCTCCTTGCGCACGGTATCGCCGATCACGCCGACCGGTTCGCCCGCCTGCACCTCCGCATCCGTAAAAAAGCGGCCCTCGGCGATATCCCACTTGTTGATGAAGAAATAGTCGGTCGTCGAGCCGTTGACGGAGGTCGTGCGGGCGTTTTCGAGGAAGATGGTGCTGAACGAGCCGCTGCGGATGGGCGCCGCGGCGACCACGCCCGGTATCTCCCGCTTGATGGCGACGGCGTCTTCCATTGTAAAGCGGGGCGTGCCCGGGCCAGCCCGCCAGCCCATGCCGGGCCGGAGGACCAGCAGATTACTGCCGAGGCTGGAGATCTGCGTCTTGACCGATTCGGTGGCGCCATCGCCCAGCGTGACCATCGTCACCACGGCGGCGACGCCGATGATGATGCCGAGCACGGTGAGGAAGGCGCGGGTGAGGTTGCGGCGGATTTCCCGCAGAGCGATTTGAAAGGCGTTCCAGATCATGGGACAAGGGCCTGGTGGGTGTTATACACGTCGGAGTCGATCAGACCGTCGCGGAAGCGCACGACCCGTTTGGCGTATTCGGCCACCTCGTCTTCGTGCGTCACCATCAGCACGGTGATACCGCGCTCGGTGTTGAGCCGGGTCAGCAGCTCCATGATCTCGACCGTCGTGGTCGAGTCGAGGTTGCCCGTCGGCTCGTCAGCAAAGAGGGTGATCGGGTTGGTGACGATGGCGCGGGCAATGGCGACACGCTGCTGCTGGCCACCCGACATCTCAGCCGGGGTATTCTTCAGCTTGGTCGCGAGGCCGACGGAAGTCAGCGCCTCGATGGCGGCCGCGTGGCGATCCTTGCGCGACATGCCACGGTAGAGCAGGGGCAGCTCGACGTTTTCCAGCGCACTGGTGCGGGCGAGCAGGTTGAAGCCCTGGAAGACGAAGCCGAGGGCGTGGCGGCGCAAAAGCGAGCGCTGGTCGGTCGTCAACTCGTGCACCTTGATGTCTTCGTAGCGGTAAGAGCCGCTGGTCGGCGTATCGAGGCAGCCCAGGATGTTCATCAAGGTCGACTTGCCGGAGCCGCTTGGGCCCATCACCGCGACGAATTCCCCACGGTTGATCGTCAAGTCGATCCCGCGCAGCGCCTGGAACGCGGCGTTGCCCTTGCCGTAGGTCTTGGTGAGACCGTTCAGGCGGATAAGTGGTTCGGGCTCCATGACTAGAGGAGGCGCAGGATGATCGGGCTGCCTTCGCTCAGCTCGTCACTGATGATCTCGGTCTGGATGCCGTCGGTCAGCCCCGTGCGCACCTGGACGGCCTGCGGCTCGCCATCGCGCAACACCCACACCGTGCCGCGCCCATGCACGACGCCGTTGGCGCTGTTGCCGGGGCCATCGCGGCGCCACATCCGGCGGCCCATCGGCTGGAGGTTTTGCATCAGCGATCCATCGTCATCCTTTTTAGCGACCGCGGCGGCGGCGGCCACCGGATCGAAGCGCAAGGCTGAGTTGGGCACCACAAAGACGTTTTCCGCTGCCGCCACCTGGATGTCGGCCGTGGCGGTCATGCCCGGGCGCAGGCTCAGATCAGGGTTCGACACGCTCAACTCGGTCTCGTAGGTCACGACGTTTTCCGTCACCGTCGAGCCATAGGCCACGAGGATGACTTCCGCTTCATAAGTGCGGCCCGGCCAGGCATCGACGGTGAAGGTCGCCTTCTGGCCCTTCGCGAGGCGCCCGATGTCGGCCTCGGCCACCGTCACGAGCAGCTCCATGTTTTCGAGGCTCTCCGCGATCACGAACAGCTCGGGCGCGGTAAAGCTGGCGGCAACCGTCTGGCCCGGCTCGACGGCGCGGGTCAAGACGAGGCCGTCGATGGGGGACTTCAGCACGGCCTTGCTCAAATCGCTTTCGTTGATCTGCACGCGAGCCTCGGCCTCACCGACGGCGGCTTCGGCCACCAGGAGGTCGGCCCGGGCACGGTCGGCGCGGGCGATGGCGGCATCCATTTCCGCCGTGGAAGGCAGGCGGCCATCGCTCAGCTTGCGCAGCTCTTCGAGGCGGGTCAGTCCGGCTTCGGCTTCCTTCAAGGTTGCTTGTGCCTGGTTCACGCGCGCCTCGGACGAGCGCAAGGTGGCACGGCTGCTGCGGATGGTTTGGTCCAGCACGGTCGTGTCGAGCTTGGCCAGCGGCTGGCCCTTGGTCACCTGGTCGTTGGTGTCGACATAGACCTCCAGCACGGTGCCGGAAAGTTCGCTCCCCACCGTCACTTCGTTGGTCGGCTCAAGGTTGCCGGTGGCGGTGACGCTGAGAGAAATGGTGCCCGTGGTGAGCGGTTGCGTCTCGTAAGGGTTGACGGGTTCCTGCGTCTGGCTCTGGCGGCTCCATATAAACCAGCCCACTGCGCCGGCGATCAGGATGGCGGCGATGATGAAGTAGCGTGCCTTGGAGCGCCGCTTGGGGTTGGCGGCTTCGATGATGCCGGCCAGATTGGTGTCGGATTGCGTCGTCATGGATGCGAAGGCGGAAAGGTGATCAGTTGGCGGAAAGGGTGGGGATGGCAGCCGTCCAGCCGCCGCCCAGAGCGCGGTAGAGCTGGATGTGGGCATTGGCTTGCGAGGCCCGGGTGCTCGCCTGCTGGTCTTCGAGCGAGAGCAGGGTGCGCTGGGCGGTGAGCACGTCGAGGATGTCGGCCTCGCCCGATTCGTAACGCAGGGTGGCGAGGCGGCTGGCCTCACGGGCGGAGTCGGTAGCCTGGGCGAGCGTGGCGAGGCGTTCGGACGTCGTGCGGGTCGCGATGAGGGCATTCTCGACCTCTGCCAGCGCGTTCAGCACGGTGGCCTCGTAGGCGATCAAAGCCTGCTCGGTCTGCTCGTTCTGAATCACGATATTTTGCCGGATACGCCCCGCCTGGAAAATCGGTGCCGTCAGGTTGCCGGCCAGCGAAGCGACGACACTCTGCGGGTCCACGAGATCGCCAAGATTGTCCGCGTCGGCCCCGAGCGAGCCGCTCAAGGAAAAGCTGGGCAGGCGCTGGAGCTGGGCGTTGCGGTTCAAGGCCACGGCCGCACGCACCAATTGCTCTGCCGCGCGCACATCGGGGCGCTGGCGCAGCGCCTCGGCCGGGATGCCCACCATGATCTGCGGCGGCACGGCCGGGATGGGCTGAGAGGCCGTCAACAACGCATCCAGCGCGCCCGGCGTCTGGCCCGTCAACGCGGCCAAGGTGTTACGCGTCTGCTGGATCGACTGCCGCAGCGAGGGTAGCGAAGCCCGCGCCTGTTGCAGCGAAGACTCGGCCTGCAGCGTGTCGAGGTTGTCGGTCAGGCCCGCCTGCTCACGCCAGCGCGTCAACTGCGTCGTCTGCTCCTGGATGGCGAGGTTGCGCTCCAGCACGGCCAGTTGCGACTCGGCGGAGCGGAGGGAAATATAAGTGGTGGCGACCTGCGCGGCGAGCGACACCTGGGCGGCGCGGAAGCTCTCCTGCGACTGCTCGAAATTCGCATCTGCGGCTTCCAGTTGCAGACGCTGGCGACCCCACAAGTCCACCTCCCAGCTGGCGCCGACGTTGGCGCCCCACGAGTCCCGGTTGGTGTAGGTATCGGCCTCGCGATCATGCGTGCGGCTGCCGCTGCCGGACACCCCCGCATTGACGCTCGGGAAAAGACCTGCCCGCTGCACCCCGCGCTGGGCCTGCGCCTGCCTCACCCGCGAGATGGCGGTCCGGATGTCGGGGCTGGAGGTGAGGGCTTCGCCGACCAGCTGGTCGAGCACGGGATCGTTGAAGCGGTGCCACCACTCGGCCAGAGCCGCCGTGTCGAGCGCGCCCTGCTGTGCGTTGGCCTCGGCAACATGCTGCCATTGGCCGGGTGGAGTCACGGTCGCATCAGCGGTGCTGCGGATGCCGGTGGTCGTGCAGGCCGTCAAACCCAGAAGCAAGGGCAAGGAGGCCAGCAGGCGAAGCGTCGAAAAAGAGGAGTTGGAAGCCATCACAGTCGCTTTTCGTAGGGGTATCGTAGCAGACTCAACCTTTAGAAAACGTGAAGGATGCCCCCAGGGTTGCGAATTCGCCTCAAATTGCGTTTCTGACCGTAAAAGGACTCCAGATTGTTACCCTTTCGTCACGAGGGCGGCTTGTGCAGCGCCCGGCCACCGCCTACCGTCAGCGTCTTTGCATCTGGATGAATGAGCTATCGGATATCGAGCTTTGGGGCCGGATGCGGGATGCCGACGCATCTGCCCTCGAGCAGCTTTTCACGAGGCACTACCAACGCCTCTGCAGCTTTGCCTACCGCTATGTGCGCAGCGACCAGCAGGCGGAGGAAATCGTGTCGGATGTGTTTGTGAAGCTCTGGGAAAAGCGGGCCGAGCTGCCGCTGCCCTCCAGCGTACGCTCCTACCTCTACACCTCCGTCCGCAACCACAGCCTCAACCACCTTGCGCGTCGCCGCAGCCAGCTGGAAGCCCTCGACGACCATGCCGAGCGCCTGCCCGACGATGCTCACGACGCCGCGCGCGGGCTGGAGCAGCAAGAAGTGTTGGCCGAAGTCGAAGACCTGATCCGCCAGATGCCGCCGCGTCGCCAAGCCATTTTTCGTATGAGCCGCCTCGACGGCCTCAAATACAAGGAGATCGCCAACATTCTGCAAATCTCCGTCAACACGGTGCAAAACCAGATGGTCGAAGCCGTGAAACACCTCGCCAGCTTCCACCGCCCCGCCCGTGCCGAAGCCGCCGAGCCCGCTGGTCACGAAAAAGGCTCCCGCTAAGGGGAGCCTTCGGTAAGTCGCCCATGGGAGGAGGGCTAAAAGCCCATCTGCTCGCGGATGATGTGGTGGAGCTGCCAGTTTTCGTAGAAGCCGGGGATGGCGTCGCTGCCGGGGCCCCAGGCGGCAAATTCTACGTGCTCGCCCGTGTGGTTTTCGCTCGTCCAGTTGACGGCGTAGACGTGGTAGAGCGCGTCGCGTAAGGCGATGCCCAGTAGTTGCTCGTCGTGCTCCCACTGGCTGAAGGCGGCTTGCATGGCCTGGCGCAGCTCGGGGCCGGCCTTGAGCTGCAGGGCGTCTTCCAGTTGGCCCACAAGCTGGGCGGTGCTGGCGTCGGCGCTGGCGTGTTGAGCGACGTATTCCAGGCTGTGGTGTGCTTTGCCCAGGCTGAGGAACATGTCGGTCGCGAGGTTGTAATCCGGCCCGTAGCCATTGAGCGCAAAGCCCGCCGTGCCGTGGTCGGTCGTCACCACCACCAGCGTATCGGGGTGCTGCTCGGAGAAGCGGCGGGCGAGGGCGATGCAGCGGTCGAATTCCAGTTGCTCGGGCAAGATCGCGACTGCATCGTTGTTGTGCGCGGCGTGGTCGATCCGGCCTGCCTCGACTTGCAGCAGGAAGCCGTCGGGGGCGTCCTGCAGGCGTTCGAGCGCGAGCGACATCATTTCTTCGAGCGACGGCGTCACGCGCTTGAGTTCCGCATCGTGCTGGCGGTCGAGGTAAAAGGGCACGTGGCTCTTGGAGAAAGTCCCCAGCAACTTGCCTTGCCCGCCCTGGGCTTTGCGCAAGTCGTCGCGCGTGCGCAGCACCTGGTAGTTCTGCTGGCGCGCATGGGCAAAGAGGTCCTGCCCGTCCTTACGACTTGCGGCATCGAAATGGCGACCGCCACCGCCGAGCAGCACGTCAACCTCGCGGTCGATCAGCTGGCGGGCAATCTCGTCCTCCATGTTGCGGTGCGGCACGTTGGTGGCAAAACCGGCGGGGGTGGCGTGGGTAATACGCGCGGTGGAGACCAGACCCACGCGCTTGCCGGCGTGGCGGGCAAAGCTGTAGAGCGGCGTCAGCTCCTTGCCTTCGGCACTGAAGTTGATGCTGCGGTTGGGCACGCGCTGACCGCACCCCCAGGCGCTGGAGGCCGCAGCGGAATCCGTCACAATGCTGCTGGCGGAATGTGTCTCGACCAGCGCGCGGCGGGCGAGGCCGTCCTGATACAGGCGCGTCCATTCTGAGCTGCGGTTTTCGGTCAGGTTGAGCCACGTATCGGCGGCGGAGCGCACGCCCTGCGTCATCCCGTCGGAGACGAGGAAGATCAGGTTACGCGGGCGACCGGTCGCCTTGGCGGGCTTCAAGGGGTTGGCGGCTCCAAGCTTGGTGGCTCCGAGCAGCAGGCCGCCGAGGCCAGTGGTCTGCAGAAAACGGCGGCGGGAAAGTGGGGAAGGGCTTTTCATCGGGTTAGCTCAGCAAATCGGGGACAAGCGGGACCGCCAAGGCCCCGCTTGTGAATTGAAGGTTACGGTTTGGCGACAATTCAGGGGAGATAATACACCCAGTCGGTTTCGCCGCTGTGGATCCACGGCCAGTATGCGGCATT
Source organism: Verrucomicrobiota bacterium JB022 (assembly GCA_030673845.1). Classification (NCBI taxonomy): domain Bacteria; kingdom Pseudomonadati; phylum Verrucomicrobiota; species Verrucomicrobiota bacterium JB022. Next base: position 93,430 of record JAUTCQ010000020.1, on the reverse strand, counting down.
GAGGTAATACCAGCGCTGCTGGCGCGAATCCCACATCCAGCAGATGTGCGCCTCATCGGTCGGCTCGAACCACATCCAGCCATGGTCTTGCACAAAGGCCCACGGCCAGTCCGTCGCGAAGACCCAGCCCCAGTTGGGGCTGTAAGACCAAGGGGGCGAGACGTAGCCGAGATCGGGCACGTATTGCGAAAGCTGCTGCTCGGCTGCTGGTAGGGTGGGGCGAGGCTGGAAGGCGCGGTCGTTGGGGACCAGCGCCCAGTTGAAGACGCTGTCTTCGGGCGTGCGGGCAGGCAGGTCGTAGACATACACGCGGTAGGTTTGCGCATCCACGGCTTCGTAAACGAGGTGGTTGTCCGCCATTTCGCTGTAGGAAGCATCGGCATCGGGTGTCATGGCGTTCAGGAGCAGCGTGGCTTCGCCCAGGCCCTCCGGCACGTCGATGCGGTAGACGCCGGTATCCTCGCGCGTCACGGTGGCCTCGCCAAACTGCTGCACCGCGCTGTTTTGCAAGCCGTCGAAGGTGCCGCCTATCAGCTCCGGGGTATCGCCCGGCAGGTAGACGAAGCCAAACGAACCGACGCCCGCCGCCACGGAGTGGTCGCGGTAGCTGTCGAGCGGGTAAAAGTAGGCGGTGCCCTCCGCATCCTGCCCTACGGTTACGATCTGCGAATCGGCGTTGCCCGGGGTAGCGAAGAGGAGGCCGCCCCGCACGTCGAGCACCTCTGGAGCGATGCGCACCGCCCCCAGATTGCCGACTGGCTCCGCCGCATCGGTCGGGAGATTGTTTTCCTCGATCAACACGCCGTCGATCCCGATCTGGCCAGCGGTGAAACCGCTCGCAAAGGGGAAGAACGCGTAGCTGACGGTGGTGTTCACCGGGGTGAAGGCGCCCCCGCCGGTATTGTGGGCCTCCAGGCTCAGGCCGCTGCGCAAGCCGTGGTGGAAGCCGTTGAAGCTGTCGCGGTAGGCGCGGTCGACGCCCACGCTGGCGAGCACCCCGTCCTGCAGCTTGCCGCGCGGGGTCGCCAGCAGCACGCCGTCGGTGTAGTGGAGCGGGTCGTCCATCCACTTGATCTGGTCGAAGACGCCGTTGCCGCCATAGCGGAGGTAAGAGCGCTCGGTGCGCCGCACGTTGGCGCGGCCCGTGCCATCCGGGGCAAAGCTGAAACCGGGCAGGCTGGTGGCGTCAGTCGAGTTTTGGGCGCCAAGGGTGATCTGGCCCGCCTGCACTTCGGTAAAGGCCGCAAGGCGGATGCGCTGCAGCTCTTGCATCGAGAGCGTGCGATGAAAGAGGGATGCGTCGGCGATCTCACCGCTGAAGTCGACCGAGCCCAGCTTGAGCATGCTCGTTTCGCCCAGCGTCACCGGCGTTTCGCTCTGGCCGATGCGCTCGCCGTCAAGATACACGTCGAGGCCGTCGGCGCCATGGCTCAAGGCGAGGAAATACCAGCGATTGGCCTGGAGCGGGAAGGCATCCGTTACCACCGCGTGGGCGTCCACCTGGATCTGCAGGCTGGCCCCTTCGGCGGTGGGGTGGGTGAAGGCCTGCACGCCGCCCAGCTTGGCGATCTCCAGCCCGTAGGGCATATCGAGCATGCTGGCGTCGAGGCGCACCCAGGTCGCCAACGTCCAGTTGGCAGTGGGGGTGACGACGTTGCCTTTCACGACCTGGCCGCCACGCAGCTCATGGCTTTGGCCCTCCTCCAAGCGCGTGAAGAGGTAATACCCATCGCTCAGGCTGCCCTCGTTGCGCATCGGGCGCCTCGCGCTCTGGCCAAGCAGGTTGAAGTGATAATCCGGGGCGGCTTCGGCCAAGGCGGCAGCGCGGCTGGCGGGCAGCACGTCCTCAAAAAACGGGAACTGGTAATGCAGGTCGGGGTCGAAAATCTCTTCGTCGAGATAGGGGGAGAAGGTTTCGACCAGCGCCTCGTCACCCTCAGGCGTCAGCTTGAGGGTCTGCATCCAGCCATTACCGCTACCCGTCCAGCCCTGGAAATCGGTCAGGCGCTCGCGCACCACTTGACGCTGGGAGCCGATGCTCAAGCGGCGGCCAACCCCGTTGGAGCCGACATGGCCGCTGTAGATCAAGGCCACCTGCGGGTGTTTTTTCACCAGCTTGCGCCAAATATCCTGGCCGTCGTTTGCGCCCTCCGGGTCGTTCGCGATGATTTCGTATTCCTTCGGGTTGCCCTGACTGCCGTTGTATTCGTGGTAGTGGAGCTGATAGTCGTACCGCATGTTGTCGCGGAAGAAGTAACCGTGCGTAATGAGGATCGTGCGATACTCGGGGTAGCGGCTGAGAATCTCGTCGGCCCAGTCGATCACGGCATCGCGCGGCGCCCATTCCAGCGTCAATACCAGCCAGGTGCGCTCTCCAGTGTCGATGAAGTGGTAGGAGTTGGCGAGGTCGCCCTCCACCATGCTGCCGCCGACGGTTTCCTGGGTGGCGTAAGGGCTGCCGGGGCCGAAATACTCCGGTCGCGGGAAGTAGGAGACGCGGCCGTTGTCGACGCCGTCGTGGTTGCCCACCGCCAGCACGTATGGCATGCGATCGTTGAGCAGGTCGAAGGCGGCGCGGGCACCCGTCCATTGGTGGACGTTGTTGTCGTTTTGCGTGATGTCGCCGAGCTGCAGGGTCAGCTGGAGGTTGTCACTCTCCGTATGCTCCGCCAGCCAGCGCATCTGGGAAAGCAGCTTGGCGTAGTTTCCAGGCTGGTAGTTGTTGTAGTAATACTGGATGTCGGGCAAGACGGCCAGTTTGTAAGGCTCGGCGGAAGCGATGCTGCTGAGGGTGCCGAGACCCAACAGGCAGCCAAGAAGGAGGCGCGGTTTCATGCAAGAAAAGGGAGGGTGGTGAAAATGGGAGGGCCCGCCAGCGGTCCTGGGTCGGAATGTCGCTGACGGGCCCTCTTGGACTTGAACTATCGATATCTGCTGTCTGGTAAATCAGTGGCTACCCTTAGCGCAGGCGCATCCACTTGCTCTGGTCGTAGTTCCAGGAGGTCGGGTAGGTATCGGTATTGGTGTAGTGCCAGGCCGAGCGGCTGTAGCTGTAGATCATGACTTCGCCGTTGCCGCTGGCACCTTCGTGGATGTAGATCCAGTCGCCCACATCCCAGGAGTAAACGACCGGGTAGTGCGGCGTGAAGAGCCATTGGAACGAATCGCTCCAGTAGTGCACATCGCTATACTGGAAGCCGTCGGTCAGGATGCCTTCGAGGCCAGGGAGCACCACCGGGCCGTTGCCGCTGAAGGGCACGCCGTCGGCATTGGTGCCGGGGGAGATGATGAGGAAGCCTTCCGAGGCCGCCATGTGCAGGTTGTCGAACTCGCCCGTCAGCTCGGGCAGGCGGATGATCGACTGGGTCTGGTCAGCCTTGGCGGCGGTGTATTCGACGGAGTCGATCGGGTAGCCGTAGGGGTTCGTCAAGCGCAGTTCGGCATCGGACTTGGTGGTGAGGTTGACGCCCACGCCGCCGGTGTTGGCGATCTGGACTTGAGCGCCGCCCGCGATCGTCGCGGCATTGGCGGTCAGGTGGTCAATGTCACCGCCGCCGAAGACGACGATCGCGCCCATGTCGTTGAGGCGGGTGCCTTGCGGGAAGACGTGCACGAGCTGCTGGCCCGTCAGGTCGCTTGCGGCGATGGAATAGAGGCGCCAGCCGGAGATGTCGATCCAACGGCCGGAGGTGTTGACGATCTCGATAAACTGGTCGTCGAGGGTCTCTTCAAACGCACCATTGTCGTTGGCGTCGGTGCCCGTGCCCAGAACGCTGGCGAAGGCCTCGTTGATCACCACGCTGTAGGTGTTCACGGCCACGTCGGTGATGGTCATGTTCACCAGGCTCGGCACGGCTTCCTCGGCGCGGGCTACCACGGTGATGCTCACATCGCCATCGAGCAGGCCGTCGTTGTGGGCCCAGATTTCGAAGGTGGCGGTGGTCTGGCCTTCGGGGATCACCACGGTGGGGGTGGGGATGTTCACCTCGTTGGCCAGCAGCGTTTCACCATCCTGGTCCATCCCGTCGGTGGTGATCTCGACTGCGAGGCCGCCAGCGGGGGCAGGGTTGGCGAGGGAGATCGTGGCGATGGCCGGGGTGGCTTCGTCTTCGGCCATCGTGGCCTTGTCGACGCTCAGCGTGATCGTATTGGTAAAGGTGCCGAAGGGCGAGCCGTCGACCTTGGTGCCGGGGGAGAAGAGCGCGCCGTTGACCTCGGAGTGCAATACGTATTCGCCCGTGATGTCCGGATTACGCGTCACCCCCTGGTAAGCACCGGCAAAGGTGGCTGTGTAGTCATAGGAGAGCACTTCCGCGCCGCCGGAGCTGAGCACGATCACATCGCCCGTGTCGCCGTAGCCGAAGTTACCGGCTGTGGCGGTCTGGACGATAGCGCCGCCAAAAAGACCGTTGGGCTTGCCGCCGGCGAAGATCACGATCGCACGACCGGGCTGGAGCACAGTGCCTTCGGGGAAAACGTGGCGGGGACCCTTGTCGTCGCTGAGGATCCAGCCGGTCAGGTCGACCGGGATCGTGTCGTTGTTCACGAGCTCGATGAACTCTTCCTGGCTGCCGTTGCGGATGCCGTCGCCATTGGCGTCGCCGATCAAGTCTTCCTCGATCTTGCCGGGCACGCTGGTCATGAACTCGTTCATGATGATGGCGGGCTTGGCATCGACATTCTTGACCGTTACGAACACTTCATTAGGCGCGAAGCCAGCGGTATCGATGCCGATCACCACCGTCTGGTCGCCATCGAAGCCATTGTCCGCCACAATCGTCACCGGCACGTCGACGGAGGTCTGACCTTCCGGGATCGTGACTTCGGCGGGCACCAGCACTTCGTTGTGGTTGCTGCTGCTCAGGGCAAAGGTCTCGCCGCCGGCGGGGGCGGGGTTGTTGATCGTCACCTTCAGTGTGGCGGCCTCACCTTCGTTGTAGCTCGCCTTGTCGAATTGGAGCGAGGCGACCTTCAGGGCGTCGTCGGCCAACACACGCAAGTTGTCGAATGCGTATTCCTCGTTGCCACCGTTGAGGTTGGCCTTGATGCGGATTTGCATCGTCGTGCCCACGCGCTTCAGCTTCCAGTCAAAGGTCTGGAAATTGGTCGTCAAGCGGGGCGATTCGAGGCTGGCCACGGTATTCTCGTCGCCTTCGAACCAGCGACCCGGAGCATTGGTGCCGGTACCGCGGAAGCCACCGATGGCATACCAGTCGCCATCGTCGATCTTGATCTCGATGAGGAAGGAGTTATCAAACTCGAACTCATCTTCGCCCTGGGCTGCTTCCATGCGCAGCGTAAAGTCGCCTAGGCCGGCGATCGAGAAGGGCTCGAAAGTAATGCGGGCCTCATCGGCTTCCATGCCATTAACGGCGGCGCCGTCGGCGTCGAGGTCGCGAGCGCCCCAGAAGTAGGTGCCGCTCAGCGTGCCGCCGGTTGTGCGTGTGCCGTTGGAGAGGTTGGCGCGGCGCGCAAAGAAGTCGCTGGCGCCATCGTCGGAGGCGTTTTCAACGCTGTAGCGCGTGCCGAGGCCGTCGCTTTCAAAGTCCTCCTGAAAGGCGGTGACTTCGGCGGCGTGCAGGCCGGAAATCGCCAGGAAGAGAGTCGTCAGAGAGCCGAGTGTGGCTCGTTTCAGTTGCTGTTTCATAGCAGTAAGGTGCGATAGTAGCGGTTGAAGAGAAGGGTAGGGCGACTAGAGACGCCAGCTGATGCCAGCAAACCAGGCAGGGCCGGTGTATCGGATGGATTCGAGGCGCGAGGCGTCGCCCTTGTAAAAGCGCAGCGGCTCGTCGGTCAGGTTGATGCCTTCCACGAAGACGTTGAACTGGTGGTTGATGCGGTAGCGCACCAGCAGGTCGATCCGCTCGAAATCGTCGGCGTAGACGTCAAATGCCTGACTGGAGAGGCCAACCTTACCGAGATTCTTGATGTCTTGGTCACCAGCCTGAACGTCTTCGAGGTATTCGGTTCGCCAGACGTAGCTCAGGCGCACGAGCAGTCCAAATTTCTCGTAATAAAGAGAGAAGTTGCCGCTCTGGTCTGCCTGCTTGAAGAGAGGGACCTTGTCCTTGTAGCGCTCTTCCAGCAGCAGCTCGACTTCGGAATCTACCAAAGTCATGTTGGCGTTCATACCGAGGCCATCGAGAGGGCCCGGCAGGAAGGTAAACTTGCGATCGAAGGTAAACTCGGCACCGAAAAGTTTGCCTGCCCCTGAGTTGGCTTGCTGGCGGGTATTCCAGGTAAGAGAGTTTACCGACCCAGGGTTGGAGATGTACTTCAAGGAAGCGTCGGCTACGAGAGGATCGCTGGAAGGCACTTCCGAGCGCGATTCCTGATAGATCACTCCATTGAGATCCTTGTAAAATACGTTCACCGCGAAGAGACCTACTCCGCGCAGGTAGCGCTCGATGCTCAGGTCGTAATTCGTAGCCTCCATCGGCTCCAAATCCCAGTTTGGCAGCCAAAGCGTATTGCCAAAACGAGAGCCACTGACGCTGATCCGCTCCAGCGGGACCAAGTCAGTGAACTCGGGGCGAGAGATCGACTTGGTGACGGAGAATCGGGTTACCCAGTCTTCTCCGATGTTACGGCGAATGTGCAGCGCGGGGAGCACGTGGTCATAGCTGCGCTTGTTGGTCACCCACTTGCTCACGCCATCAACGCCTCTTCGAGCCCAGAGCACCGGGGAGATAAATTGATTGGTCTCCTCATCCCGAGTCTGAATGACGCTGTTCTGGAAGGTATTGTCGGTCTGCTCCCAGCGCACGCCGGCAAGGAAATCCCACTTTCTGAACTTGATGTTGTGCATCAAGTAGAGTGCGGAGATGTCTTCCTCTGCCGCGTAGTTCTTCAGGACTGCGTCGGTGATATTATAGGTAATGTCGTTTTGCTCTTGGGAGAGCGTGATGGAGTCCGGAATGTGGTGCAGAAAATTGAGCGTCTTATCGACGTCGAAACGCGGGCCGAAGTCGTAGCTAACATGATGGTTGCTAAGGAACTTGTAGTTCGGTTCGCCCATGAAATACTCATCCTGCAGCGTCAGCTGAGGGATGGGGTCTGTATTGACATCACTGTAGCGGACGTAGTTGCGCTCATAGGACTTGTCGCGCAGATCCATCGCTCCCCCGATAGAGGCCGTGTGCTGGAGCCCTAAAGCGTCGAATTCCCAATCGGCGTTCAGCTCAGCTCCTTTGCGGCGGTCCGAGCTGTCCCACTGGTTGAATTGAATGTTACCGCTGTTGCGGTTGAGTGCGAAGAAAGTCGGGTCGAGCAGCGGATTGATGGTGTTGTTGGTCACCATCGTGGGGGAATAACCGTCGTTCGGGTCAAGCTGAGTGATGAACGACACTTCGGGCGAGTCGAGCATCACACTGTCTTCCGTCCAGTCCTTTTTCGCTTCGGAATTGTAGATTTTATAGTCGAGGGCGACGGAACCCAGCTCGCTTTTGCCGCCAAGCTGGTAGGTATCGATACGGTCGTTTGTCTCGCGGTATACGAAGCGCTTCTGGATGTCCCCCGCCGCGATATAACGATCGTAGTTGTGGTTCTCCGGATTATACGCGATTTCACCGAGGCTCACTGCCTCATCGAAGGTCAGCTTGCGCTGAGCGCTGTTGGCCGGCAGGTTGAGCCGGGTTTGGACGTCAGGATCGTTCAGGTCGTAGCCGAGGCGGGTCGCGACCGATTCGTTGAAGAAGAGTGAACCGCGGTAGGCGACTGATGAGCCGGTGCTCGTATTGAGCGCGACTTCCTGCATCGTTTCGACATCGTCATAGCGGTTATGGGAGCCTGAGGCATAGAAACGATGTTGTTCGTTAAGCTGAAACTCGATCTTGCCGCCAAACGACATTCGGTCGCGCTCGATCAGGTAATCTTCCATCCGTAGGCCATTGAGGCCAAAACCGTTTGGGTATTCGCGCACCTCTGGGCGTACGCCACTGCTCCAGCCGTCGGCCCGCAGGGTCTCGCTACCCCGGTTGTCGAGAGACTGGTTGTAGGAGATCTGGATACCCAGCTTGCGGTCTTCCTTGCCCAGCTCGAACACGTCGCCGTAGACGAGGTTGTAGCGCCAGCTGTCGTCGTCCGTCAGGTCGTAGCTGCCGTAAGCGCCTTCGATCGAGGCAAAACGCTCGCCCCGGTCCAGCGCGCTCCGTGTCACGAGGTTGACGGTGCCGCCGATGCTCCCGGCAGGTTGGTCGGGCGTCCAGGTCTTCGTGACCTCGATGGATTCGAGCTGGTCGGTCGAAATGATATTCAAGGCCGTGGTGCGGCCATTTTCCTCCGGTGTGGCGACGTTGATGCCGTCGATCATCACCTGGTTCCAGGCTGGGTCGGAGCCGCGGATGACCACGTATTTACCCTCGCCCTGGCTGTCGACCACGGTGATGCCGGGCTGGCGCTGCAGGGCTTCGGCGGCGTTGCGGTCCACAAACTGGCCCATCGCGTCGGCCGAGACGACGTTGGTGAGGTTTTGCGACGAGCGCTGGAGGTCCAGTGCCTTGGCACGACCCACGAGCGAGCCGGTGGTGGCAAAGGCTTCCAGCTCGAAGATCTGCTCTTCGGTGATGGTGAGGTTGACCGTAACATCGCTCTCGGCGTCGGCCACCGTTACCGTCTGGGTGGTGTGGGGCAGGCCGGTGGACGATGCCTGGATGGTGTAGGTGCCGGCGGGAATGTCGCGCAGCACAAATTGGCCCCCACGTTGGGTAAAGGTGTTGCGGTCGAGCTCGAGCACGCGCACCTCACCACCGTTGATGTAGAGGTCGTTGATGTCGTCGTAGACGGTGCCGCGGATTTCGGCCGCCTGGCCGGCGGTGGCGCAGCAGAGGCCGAGGGTGGTCCAGAGAGCCAGTTTATGCGGGCGCAGATAGTTCAAAGCTTGCATGGAAATCTGTGGGGAACGAGCGGGCCTCCGGGGGGCGGAGACCCGCAGTTGGGTGCAGAGGGATCGAAAGCAGGGGAGGGGCTAGCGCAGCTTTTCGCGCTTGCCGGTGCGGGTGTTGATGCTGAATTGCTCCCACTCACCGGGCTGGTAGGGCGAAGTCTCTTCGTCCTTGTCCATCGCGTATTTGGGGGAGAAGGTGCGGAAGACGATCGTCTCGCCGTCGGGCTGGAACTCCATCAGGCGCATCATACCCTGCCCGCCGTCCTTGTTGTATTGCGGGTTGAAGAGGATCTGGTGCACGTAGTTGCCCTGCGGCGTCTGGTCTGCGCGGTAAGAGCTGGCGTAGCGGGACTTGCCGGACTCCTTGCCATCCTGGTCGATGTCGCGGGCGCCATAGTGGCCGTTGATCGTGAGGATGAAGTTACCGTGGTTGCAGATGAGCTGCTGCCAGATGTCTTCCCCGGAGGCGATGGGCTCCTTTTCGGCCACGCCGTAGCCGGCAGCCCAGCCCCACTTGGCCTCGTGCTGCGAGCGCAGCGGGCGACCATCTTCGGTGATCTGCGAGGTGTTGTAGTCGATGAACTCGTGCGTCGCGAGGATCACCTTGCGGTCGGGGTAGCGGGCAATGACCTCGTCGGCCCACTCGACCACCGCCGGGCGGGTGGCGAATTCGAGCGTCAGCACGAGGAGCTTCCAGTCGCCGTAGTCGTAGCAGTAGTAGGCGTTTTCGAGATGGCCTGCCTCGTAGACGCCGCCGAGCGTATTGGCGGTCAAGGGATTGTCACCCGCCTGGAAGTATTGGTTGAAGAGGCGCACGTCGCGCTCCTTGGCCTTGCCGATGGGGCCCATGTCGTGGTTGCCCACCGTCATGTAGGTCGGCATCACACCTTCGAGCACCTGCATGCAGGCCTCGGCGCGGCTCCACTCGGTCGCCTGATTGCGGTTGGTGATGTCGCCGGTGTGGATGAGGAATTGGATATTGCGGCCATCCTGGTGGCGCTTCACCCAATCGGTCATCTTCAGGAAATCGCCGATTTCGCCAAAGGGCTGCGTGTAATACTGGGTATCCGTCAGCCACGCCACGGAAAAGGCGCCGTCGGCCACGGGTTGCTCCACGTCGTCGGAGGGGTAGTAGCCCCACAGCGCACTGGCGGCCAGCGGCAAGAGCAAGAAGAGAGAGGTCAGCTTTGTCTTCATGGGTTGGATCTACCCCCTACGACAACGCCTTTGGAAAAAATCTATCACTCTGCCTCCGTGACGTTTGCGCAAAGCCGGTGACGCTTCTGTTACGCAGCGTTGCAGGCGTGCGAACGATGGTTTTAAGTTGCTTAATGGTAATAGCTTAAGCCGACCCAAAAAGAACGCCCGGATTCTACGATTTCGTGTAGTAGTTCCTGCTCGGGGCCCCGCAGGCGCAATTTTGCGGAGTTGGTGAGGTTGCGCACCTCGGCCCTCAGTTCCAGCCTGCTCGTCAGCCGATAGGCCACCTGCACGTCGAGCTGATCGAAGGCATCCCAACTGTAATCGCGCCAATAGTAGTCGCGGTCGACAAAGGCCCGGTATTTGCCAGTGTAGGTGTAGCCCACCTGTGCTTCGAAGCGCCCGCGCGCATAAAACACGCTCGCATTCCAGAAGTAATCGGGCTGCTCCAGCGCGTGGTCCAGCTCCCGCAGACTCCCGTCGTGCATGTGGACCGCCGTTTCGCCCTTCAGCAGCGTGGCGTTGAGGCTCAGGCCAAAGTCCTGCAGCGGTCCGGGCAGCCAATGGAGCCGGTTTTGCACCAGGCTCAGCTCCACCCCGCGCAACAAGCTGCTCTCGCCATTCTCGGGCTGCGTGATGGAGTAGGGGATGCCGTCTCGCTCAAAGGTGTGCGTCGCGATATAGACCTCGCCGTCGATCTCCTTCTGGAAGAGGCCGATGGAAAACAGAGCGTTGCCGCCGTCGAAGTAATATTCCGCTGCGGCGTCGAGATTCAGCGCCTCGGTCGGCTTCAGGTCGGGGTTGCCCCGCGTCACCGTGACTTGGCGCGAACTGATCTCCTCGCGCTGCTGGATCACTAGATGCTCGATCTGTGGGTGTGCTACCGCCTGGCTGGCGGCCAGGCGCAGCACCAGCGAATCGGTCGGCTGGAGGCGCAGCGAAGCGCTGGGCAGGAAGCGCTCATAGCGGTTGCGCATCACGGTAGGCGTGTAGCGACCGTTGGCGCGCTTCATGTTCAGCACCTCGCTCTCCACCGTCTCAAAGTGGCCGCCGACGAGGATCGACCAGCCTTTGCCGCCGTAGCGCAAGAGGCCCACGCCGGTCAGCAGCTCCTCGTCGTAGACAAAGTCGCTCACGAGAGATTCCAGGATGCTCGTGCCCGCCTGCTCCACGAAGCGCTCCGGCTGCGTCGCCATCAACTCGCGAAAGGCGGCAAAATCGACGAGAATGAAGCGCTCCTGGCGGTGGGGCGGCACGTAATAGACCGGCCAGTAAGCATCGGCCACCGTCACCGGGTTACTGTTGGTCGTATGATAGATCTCGCGGTCGTAGGCGTAGTCGCGGTGGGTCGCTTCGTGGTTGAGGCCGAGAAAGAACCCTAGGCCGAGATCGTCGGGGCCCATGCGGCGGCTCAGCTTGAGCTGGCCGGTGTAGATGTCTTCGTCGCTGTCCTGGTCGATCGAATCGAAATAATCGAGGCGGTAGTTGGCCGGGTCGTTGAAATATTCAGGCTGCTCCAGCTCGTAGGTCGCGATCATGTGCGACATATCGTAGCGGTAGGCCAGGCTATCGGTCGAAGGAGTTGTAAAGCGGGCGCTGTCGTAGTCGTAGAGATTTTCTTCGGCGGCGGAATAAGCGATCGCGGCGTGCAGATCCAGCTCGAAGGGCAGAGTCGCCTTCACCTGCAGCGAGACGCCGAAGTTCATGCGAAAGGGCGGGTATTCCGTAAACTGTACCGCACCTTCGCCCGTCGAGATACGGCCGGTGGTCGCGGTCTGCTCACTAACGGTGCCCCGGTTGTAGAGGTGGTGGACGTGGCGCTGTTCTTCGTCTTCCTGCGAGTAATAGTAGCTCTGGAGGGTGGCGTTGAGCCAAGAGCTGGGGCGTGCTTCGAGCTTCAGTAAGTGCCCTTGGCGCGTCACCGTGTTGTCGTAGACAAACCAGTCGAAGTGGTGCGTTACAGGGATGCCGTTGCCCTGATGCGGACCTTCCACGCGGAAGCCGCTGTCGTTGTACCAGCGATAGGAATTCTGGTTGGTCTTCTCCTGGTCGCGGTTCTTTTCGTAATAGGTGTAGCCGTAGAGCAGGCCGAACATGTCGCGTGGGCCAAATTGCTCGGCCACCGTCAGCTCACCCCGCCACGAGTGCCCGTCTTCGCCCGGCACGGCTCGCGAATCGAAGTAGCCACCGTAGCCGACCAGCGACACGGTGGGCAGGTCGGCATCGAAGGGACTTCGGGTCACGAGATTGACCGTGCCCGCGATGCTCGAGTCGACCCGGTCGGGCTGGACGGTCTTGGCCACCTCCAGCCGCAGGACCGCGTTGGTGGGGATGGCTTCGAGGTTGATGCGGCGACGCGAAAAGTCCTGCGCGGCGATAGGGATGCCGTCGATCGTGGCGTTGATGTAGTCGGGGCGGGCGGCGCGGATCGAGATGTAGCGCGACTCCTCCTCATCGAGGATTGACATCACGCCCGGCACGCGGCGCAGCGCGTCGGCCACGTTAAAATCCGGCAGGCGCCCCGCCTCGTCGGCCGACAAGGTCTCCTGGATACCTTGCCCCTGCCGCTTGTGCTGGATCGAGGCCCCGTTGGCAAAGGCAAAGCTGTTGATCGAAAACGCCTCCAGCTCGACGATCTCCGGGGCGGGGAGCTGGAAGTTGAAGTCGGGGCTGGCGGCTGGGGCAGGGGCCGGGCGGAAGCAATCCGGGTCGATCACTTCCGGGGCTCCCGGGCGCACCGCGAGCTGGTTGCCGATACGGCGAAACTGCAGCTGCCCGTATTCCGCCAGCGATTCGAGCACCTCGGCCAAAGTTGTAGCCCCCTCCGGGATTTCGATGCCCGCCGCGAGATCGACCTCGTCCTCCACATAAGAGAAACGGAAGGCCGTCTGGGCTTCGATCTCGCGAAACGCCTTGCCCAGCCGCTCGATCTGGGGAGAGATTGCGACCGGCGTCTCACAAACCGAAGCGGCCATGCTCCAAGCGGGAGCAAGGCACACCAAGGCAGCGAGAGAAGTGCAGCGGGCGATGGGCTTCATGGGTCCTGCTTCCTAGGCAGAAGCAGCCATTCCCCGGAGGTCAAGCGCCAGGCTTCAGGCGCACGGTGACAAGTTTGTGACCGTCGCGCTGCATTTCGTAGGTTGCGTTAGTCGAATAGGCGAGGGTTTCGACAATTACCCCAAGGCTATCCTGGCTGAAATCGCCCGTTACGCGGCGGTGGGCCAGCTTTTCGTCGCCGATTTCGAATGTGACACCATAGTGACGGCCCAGCTCGCGCGCCACCTGCTCCAGCGGCTCGTTGCGGAAGACAAAACGCCCCTCGGTCCACGCCGTCACCTCGTCCTGGTCGAAGGCCTGCACCGCCTGGCCGCCGCTCTGCTTGTCCAGTTGGAACTGCTGGGCGGGCTGCAGGGGCCGCGAAGCCGCCGCCGTGCTCACGTCTACCTTGCCCTCCAGCAGCGACACTTGGGCCGCGCCTTCGTCGGGATAGTTGCGCACGTTGAACACCGTCCCCGTCACGCGCACCTCCATCGCCTCGGTGGCGACGATAAACGGGTGCTCGGGGTCGGCCGAAACCTCAAAAAAGCCCTCGCCGCTCAGCTCTACGCGCCGGATGTCACTCGCAAACTCAGCCGGGAAGCGCAAGGTAGAGCCTGCGTTCAGGCGCACCCGCGTTCCATCGGTCAGCGTCAGCACTCGCTGGCCTTGATCGACCATCACCAGCTCGTTGGCGGGTGCTTGTTCCCGGCTGGGCTGAAGGGCGGAATACAGGCCGTAGCCGCACACGCACAGGGCGAGCACCGCCGCCACCTGTAGCAGGCGCTGCCACGGGAAATGCACCACTTTTGGCTCGGCGGCGGGCGCTTCAGGCTCAACCGCTGCCGTGGGCGCCGCCTGGATGCGCTGGCGCAGCTTCACCAGCGCCGCCTCGGCATCGTAGCTGCGCGCGGGGGTGGCGGACTCAGCGGCCTGCCACTGTTTTTGCAGCCACTGGTATTGCTCCCGATACTCCGGGTAGCGTAGCCACGCCTCCAGCTCCTCCCGCTCTTCGCGGGTGGTCTCGCCGGCCAGGCTTTTGGCAACCAATGCTGCAAATTCTTCCTGCATACAGTTGTGAGACAGTTACTAAGGCCAAAAGCTACTACCCGGTAAAGGAATTAACAGGATTTTCAGACTCTAAAATGAACTTTGGTAGCGATTAACGTTAGAACGTTACATCTGCGCAACAATCCGGTTACGTTCTGGCTTGCGGCGGTAAAAACGCTAGTGGAAGAATGATGCACCACCTGAACTTTTGATGCAAAGCGTCAAGACCGCCCTCTTTCGCCCCTCGCCCAGCCCGCAACGGCCCTTGCCCCTGCCGGTGCGCTCCGTCGGCCATTACCGCCTGCATGGCGACCAGCCCGAGGCCGAGCGGCAACGCTGGGTCTACGAATTCTTCTGGGGGCTCGAAGGAGCGGGCAGCTTTCAGGTGGAAGGCGGTGAGTGGCTGCGGCTCGAGCCCGGCGAAGTCTTCCTCTACCAGCCCGGCGATTGGCACCGCATCCGGCAGGAGACGCCCTACTGGGAATACCGCTGGCTGACTTGTGACGGGCACAACACCGGCCAATGGCTGCGCGAGCTGGGCATTGCCGAGCGCAAGTTCAAAGCCGGGCCCTGCCCGCAGGACCTCTTCGAGCGCCTGCACGAGCGCATCCTCGACAATACGCCGACGGGGGAGGGCGCGTCTTCGGCCCTCGCCTACGAGATCCTGCTGCGTGCGCTGCCAAGCCACGCCGCGACATTTCTGCCTGCCTCGCCCATCTACCAGATCCGCAGTGAGATCGACGCGCGGTTCATGGACTCGAACCTCTCGATCAGCCGCCTCGCGCACAAGCACGGCCTGCACCGCACCACCCTCTACCGGCAGTTCCAGGCGGCCTTTGGCGTGGCGCCTGTCGCCTACGTGCGCAACCGTCGGGTGCAAAAGGCGCTCTCCCTGCTCAAGGAAACGGCCCTGCCCATGGCTGAAGTGGCGGCCCTCAGCGGCTTCAACGACGAAACATATTTCTCCAACGTCATCCTCAAGACGGTCGGCGTCCGCCCCAGCACCTTCCGGCGAAAGGGGTAATACCTCGCCCGTTTCCCCTTGACGGGAGTGAAACACGCACCTAACACGTGTTGGGTAGTAGCCCCGTTCATGTCATCCCGACTCCCCAAAAAAGCGTTCCGCTCGACTGGCGACCTCGCGGCCCACCTGGGTATCTCGCGCTGGGCCGTGTCGCGCGTGCTCAACGGGCAGCCTGGGGTAAGCGAGTCGACCCGCCAACGCGTTGAAGCACTGATCGCGGAGAGCGGGTTTGAGCCCAACCGCATGGCGCGCGGGCTGCGGGGTGGGGCCACCGGCCTCGTCGGCGTGCTCTTTCAGGAGATCGAATCGCCCGCGCTGGCCCGCAAGGCCGCCCAGCTCCAGCAACGCCTACGCGGCGAAGGCTACCGTGCCGTGATCGAGCTGAGCGCCGGGGACCAGAATTGGGAGGCGGAGACGCTGCGCCACTTCATGTCGCTGCGGGTGGAGGGCATCGTGATGGTCGGCACTACGCTCAAGGCCACGCACCCCTTGATCAAACAACTTGTCAAGCAGCAGGTCCCCGCAGTCGTGATCGACCCGGCTTCGCCGCTGCCGATGCCCACGGTGCAGCTCGACCGCAGCCGCGCGATGGCCGAAGCCGTGCACTACCTCCATGGGCTGGGGCACCGCAAGTTTGCCCTGCTCGGGCTGGAGAGCGATCCCATCCTCGGCCCGCACCGCATGCGCGGGATCGAGCGCGCCCGCCCGGAGCTGAACCTCTCCGCAGCCGATTTCCGCAGCTTCCACTTGCCCGACCGTAGCCTGCAAGACTTCCTCTACGGGGCAGACCTGGGCCGCCTCTGGGTGGAGCAGGCCCGCGAATGCACCGGCATCATCGCCAATAACGACCGCATCGCCATCGGCGCGCTGCGGGCTTTGCGCGAAGCAGGGTTGCATGCGCCCACGGATTTTTCCATCATCGGCTTCGACAACACCGACGTCTCCTCCTGGGTCGAGCCGGCTCTCACCACGATCGACCAACAGATCGAGACGCTCATGTCTACCGCCATCCAGTTGCTCCGCGCCCGCATGAGCCCCGAGCCCGTTTCGCCGCCCCCGGTGGAGACGGTCGAGGCCCGCATGATTCTTCGCGATACGACCGGGCCGGTGCCGACAGTCCGTTAACCCCGCCTTCACCTCTACCGCTTTCGAAAATATAACCTTACACGTGTTAGCTTAACACCCCTAATTACCATGCGCGTACTGCTGACTACCACCTCCTTCCAGGACACCCCTGGATCGCACCACGACCTGCTGGCCGAGACCGGCTGGGAAATCGTCACCGCCCGCGGCCCCTTGTCCGAGGCTCAAATGCTCGAACTCGTCGGAGACTTCGATGCCTTCATCTGCGGCGACGACGCCATCACCGAGCAGGTGATCGAAAAGTCGCTCCCCCGCCTGCGCTGCATCAGCAAGTACGGCATCGGCGTGGACAAGATCGACGTCAAGGCCTGCACCGCCCGCCAGATCCCCCTTTGCTTCACCCCCGGCGTGAACCACACCACCGTGGCCGAACACTGCATGGCGCTCCTCCTCGGCCTGGTGAAGAACCTCGTCGAAGAAGTCACCATCACGCGCAACGGCCAGTGGAAGCGCCTCGTGGGCCACGAAATCATGGGCCGCACGCTCGGCATCGTCGGCCTCGGCCGTATCGGTAAGGAGCTGGCGATCCGCGCCCGCGCCTTCGCCCTCGATGTCGTCGCCTACGACGTGTATTGGGACGAAGACTTCGCCCGCCAGCATAACATCCGCCGCGCCCACAGCCTCGACGAGCTGCTGCCGCAGTGCGACATCCTCTCGCTGCACACCTTCCTCAGCGAAGAGACCCGCGACATGATCAACGCGCGCACCCTCAAGATGCTCAAGAAGGACGCCATCCTGATCAACTGCGCCCGTGGCGAGCTCGTGCACACGGCCGACGTGGTCGAAGCCCTCAAGAGCGGCCAGCTCGGCGGCTACGGCACCGACGTGCTCGACCAGGAGCCCCCGCCCGCCGACCACCCGCTGCTGCAGCTCCCGAACTGCTACGTGACGCCGCACATCGGCTCCCGCACCTACGAAAGCGTTGTGCGCCAGGCCACCAAGTCGGTCGAAAACCTCAAGCTCGTGCTCTCCGGCAAGAAGCCGCTCGCGCAAGTGAACCCGGAAGTGGCGATCAAGCCCCAAGCCTAAGCCCCCTTTAACCCCCACCGTTTCAAAACCCATGGAGACTTTCTACGTCGTCCCCGAAGCGCAGCACAACGCCCTCGTGGCGGCTGCCTACCAGCACCGCGGCTTTACTGCCGATGAATCCAGCGACGCGGCCCGCTTTTCCGCCTACGCCACGCGCCACGGCATCCGCACGCACAACGCGCTGAAGGCCCTGCACCTCGACCACCTCTTTGGCAGCGGTGCCAAGGGCTGCGTGCCCGGCGCCCAGATCGAGAAGCTGCCCAGCCGCTTCGAAGCCAGTGAAATCTGGAACGCCAACCGCAAGCTCGGCCAATCCACCGGCTACGCCGCCCTCGAGCGCGCGATCGAGCTGGCCGACAAATACGGCATCGGTCAAGTGTCCGTCGACAACGCCTTCCACTACCTCTGGGGCGGCGGCTACGTGATGGATGCGGCCCAGCGCGGCTACATCGCCTACACCAACTGCACGGCCGCCCTGGCCGAAGTGGTGCCCTTTGGCGGCAAGTTCCCCACGCTCGGCACCAACCCGCACAGCTGGGGCTTCCCCACCTCCAAGGCGCTCGGCTTCCCCATCGTGATCGACTGGGCTACCTCCGTCGTCGCCATGGGCCGCGTGCAGCAGCTCAAGCGCGAAGGCAAGCAACTGCCCCCCGGCGCTGCGGTCGACAAGAACGGCAACATCACGACCAACCCCGACGAAGTCGTGGCGCTCACCACCTTCGGTGCGCACAAGGGCTACGGCCTCAGCCTCATCAACGAAATCGTCGGCGGCTTCATCGGTGGCTCGCTGCCCACGCTGCGCAGCCGCTGGAGCGAGCGCCCGGAAGAAAAGCACACGCCCTGCTTCTACTTCCAGGTCATCCACCCGGATGCCCTCGACGGCAAGGACTACGCGCTCGGCCGCAACCAGGCCGACAACGTCAAGGCCGTGATCGAAGACGTGCTCGGCCACGGCAACGAAAGCTGCATGCTGCCCGGCCAGCCGGAAGCCAACTTCGCCAAGAAGAGCGCCGTCGCCGGTGGTCTGCTCTTCAGCGCCGCCGAAGTCGAAGCCTTCAACGAATTGGCCGAAGAATGCGGCCAGGCCAAGTGGGACCTGAAGTCCTTCGCCACCGCCTAACCCGGAGCCCAGCAAACATGTCCTATCTGGAAGATCTTTACGGCCTCAAAGGCCAGGTCGCCGTCGTCATCGGCGGCACGGGTGAACTCTGTGGCGCGATGGCCGAAGGCATCGCCGCCGCTGGTGCTACGACCGTGCTCGTGGGCCGCAGCGAAGCCAAGGCCGAAGCCCGCCTCGCCAAAATCAAGGAGCTGGGCGGCCAGGCCACCTTCATCGCCGCCGACGTCTCGACGAAGGCCGCCGTTGAAGAGCTGCTGGCCAAGGTGCTGGAGCAGTTCGGCAAGGTCGACATCGTGGTCAACGGTGCCGGCGTCAACTCGCCCACGCCCTTCTTCGACGTGAGCGAAGAAGAGTTCGACCGCATCATGAACGTCAACTTCAAGGCCCTCTACCAGGCCTGCCAAGTGTTCGGCAAGTATCTGGTCGAGCGCGGCGAAGGCGGCAGCATCATCAACCTCGGCTCCATGAGCGGCGTCATCCCGCTCTCGCGCGTGTTTACCTACAGCGCGTCCAAGGCTGCCGTGCACAACCTCTCCAAGAACCTCGCCCGCGAGTGGGCCACGCAGCGCGTCCGCGTCAACACCCTCGTGCCCGGCTTCTTCCCCGCCGAGCAAAACAAGAAGGTGCTGACCCCCGAGCGCGTGGCCACCATCATGGGCCATACGCCCATGAAGCGCTTCGGCGAGGCGCAAGAGCTTGTCGGCGCCACGCTGCTGCTCGCCAGCAGCAAGGCCGGCAGCTTCATCACCGGCCTTGAGCTGATCGTCGACGGCGGCTACGCCAGCATGACGATCTAGTCACCGTTTCTACCTGCGAAGGGCGCTTCACGGCGCCCTTCGTCTTTAACCCCCTCACACCCCTTTACCATGTCCGAATTTATCCATAAGGATTTCCTCCTTTCGACCAAGGCGGCCCGCAAGCTCTACCACGATTATGCCGACGGCGAGCCGATTTGCGACTACCACTGCCACCTTTCCCCGCAGGAAGTCGCCAACGACAAGCGCTGGGACAACATCGGCGAAATGTGGCTCGGCGGCGACCACTACAAGTGGCGTGCGATGCGTGCCTGCGGCATCCCCGAGAGCAGCATCACCGGCAAGGAAACGACCTGGAAGCAGAAGTTCGACGCCTACGCCAAGACGCTGCCCAACGCCCTGCGCAACCCGCTCTACCACTGGAGCCACCTCGAGCTGAAGCGCTACTTCGACATCGACACGCTGCTCAGCCCCAAGACCGCCGACAAGATCTGGAAGGAAGCCAACGAGCGCCTCCAGTCCCCCGAATTCAGCGCGCAAAACGTGCTGCGCAAGTTCGACGTGCGCTACGTCGGTACGACCGACGACCCGATCGACTCGCTCGAATACCACAAGCAGTTCGCCGCCTCCGGTCACCCGACCCGCATGGTGCCGACCTTCCGCCCTGACAAGGCGACCAAGCTCGCCAACCTCTCGGCCTGGAACCAGTGGGTCGAAGCCCTTGCCGCCCGCGCCAACCAGGAGATCCAAAGCCTGGGAGACCTGCTCGCGGCCCTCAAGCAGCGCCACGACTTCTTCCACGACATGGGCGCGCGCCTCAGCGACCACGGCCTCGACGTGATGCCCGGTATCGACTGCACCGAAGCGGAGGCCGAAGCCATCTTTGCCAAGGCCCGCAAAGGCAGTGCCGTCAGCGAAAAGGAAGAAGAGCAGTTCGGCTTCTTCATCCTCCGCTACGTCGGTCAGCTCAATGCTGCCAAGGGCTGGACGATGCAGCTCCACCTCGCCGCGCTGCGCAACACCAACGCGCGCATGATGGAAAAGCTCGGCCCCGACACCGGCTACGACTCGCTCGACGACGTGCCCGTCGCCCGTCAGGTCGCGCGCTTCATGGACAGCCTCTCGTCCACCAACGAGCTGCCCAAGACGATCCTCTACACCGTCAACCCCTCGCAGTTCTACTCGCTGGCGGTGCTCATGGGCAACTTCCAGGACGGCACGGTGGAGGGCAAGATCCAGCTCGGCTCCGGCTGGTGGCACATGGATACGCTCGACGGCATGACCAAGCAGATCGACACGCTCTCCAGCGTCGGCCTGCTCAGCCCCTTCGTCGGCATGCTTACGGACAGCCGCAGCTTCCTCAGCTACCCGCGCCACGAATACTTCCGCCGCCTCCTCTGCGAGATCCTCGGCCAAGACATCGAGAAGGGCCTCGTCCCCGCCGATTACGACCTCGTGGGCGACATGGTGCGCCGCATCTGCTACAGCAACGCCACCAACTACTTCGGCCTCAAGGCCTAGTAGACCCGGGCAACCATTGGCATCTTTCACGCGCGCTCCCGGAAACGGGGCGCGCGTTTTTGTGTCCGCAGGGCTAGGCTAGGGCAGAGCTAGTGAGTATAGGCGTGAATATAGGAGTACACCGTCCCCTCCACCTCAAAGAAAATGGCCTCGACCCAGACCCCTCCGACTACCTGACCGCTCGTGGTATGCAGAAAACTCCCCGACTCCGGCTGAGGCATCCATTGCGGCTTCCGCGGCCACGTGAGATCTCCTTCATGAATCCTGGCTGCAGGTATGTCCCGATAATCGAAGCCCTCCCTGTAGCGCGTATAGACATGAAACTCCCCATCGCCGAACCCGTTCAAGGTGGGGATGGTTACAATGATTTGGCGCACCACGTATCGTTCTGAGTCGCCCCAGCTCCCATGGAACTTTGGAGAAAACCATTGGTCGGAAACATCGACCAGAGCATACCAATAAAAGACGTGAAAGCAGCCCCAGACCAAGAAAGGACTGCCGCAGGCTACACCCAACAATACCAGGTTTCTGAGTGATCGAAGCAGGAGGCATCTTATGGTCTGCATTGCAGACATACTTCTTTCCATTTGGATTCACGCAAGCGGAAACGGTCGATGGATCCATACAGAAAAGAGCCTCGGGGTGTCCAATCCCCGAGGCTCTCCCAGTGTAGTCCCCTAATCTGTGCGGTCCTAGTAGTCCTGATTATACTGGATCGTTATCGATCCTGCTCCATATGTTCTAGGGAACATGAAGGTGGTGAGGCGCGCGGGCAGCCATGGAGGGGGCTGGCCGCACGGCGTGGTGCTAGAATTCGAACGTGGTGGAGAGCGTCCACGTTTCGTGGGGGGCGATGGCCCACTGGGCTACAGTGCCGTCCCATTGGGTCGCAACCGGGATCAGCTCCTCGTGCTGGCCGACGTTGCGCACGTTGAGCTGGATGCGCCAGTCGATCTTGTCGGTCAGCTTGCGCTTGTAGCCGATCCAGAGGTCGATCGCGTCTTCGCTCGGGCCGTAGTAGGGGCTGTCGAGGTCGAAGATGACGGACTGGCCGTCTGCCGCCAGTTCTGGACGATAACCGATCACGACCTTGTCCTGCCAACGGTAGCCGGCGCCGATGTTGATGCCTTCGAGCGGGCCCTCATCAAACTCGTAATTGGTCACGAGGTTGAAGCGCCAGCGGCGCAGGTCGGTCGCGCGTTGCCCTTCCATCTGCTTCATCAGCACATAGCTCGAATAGAAGTTGGAGTTCCAGCTGACGAGGCTGGTGGACGAGATACCGCCGCCGCCCCATTGGCGGATCTGGCCCATCGGCCCATTTTGATACTCGTTGGTCAGCTCCACGAAATTGGAGAGCAGCTGCCCGCCGATGTTGGAACGGATGGCTTCGGTCTCCGAGGCATTGAAGGTGATGCGCCAGTTGCGGGTGGGGTTACCCGTAAACTCATACTCCCAGCCCTTGGAGATCTGGTCTTCCGTCGCGGTGAAGTTGTTGACCGGGGTGCTCATGGTGGTGAGCTGAGTTACGCCGAAGTCGTTGAAGCCCCAGGCCTGCATGATCTGCTGGACGAGCGGCTCTTGCGTGTATTGGCGCCAGGCGGCGATGGCGGCATTCATCTCGGCATCGGCCTGCTCCTGTGTTTCGCCGACGCGTGGGGCATACTGCCACTCCCAGGAGCCGTCCTGCCCGGCCGAGCCGGGGTTGCCAAGCTCGCCGAGCTGGTATTCGTAGGCGTCGACGCGGTCTTCATTGCGCATGATGAAGTTGCCGGTGCCGGTGAAGAACCAGGTGGGGAAGCCCACGCTGTTGTTGGCGTTGAGCGCCTTGGTCTCGAAGCGGTTGATGCGGAAGATGAAGCGGCGGCTCTTGTCGGCGAGCACGATGCCGTAGTCTTCCGTTTCACCCGAAGGCGCGGCCAGGGCGTTGCCGAGGATGTCGTTGCGGGGCCCGGTGACCTGGAAGTTCTCCGAGCGGTTGTAAGCGAGGTTTACATCGATCGGCAGGCGGTTGCCGACCAGGTTGTTGAGCTTTGCCACCACGCTCCAGCTGGGAGAGTAGGCATCATCGACAATGGGGCTGATGCCATTGAGCGTATAGAGGCGACCGTCGGGCCCGTCGAACTGCGCGCGGTTGTTCACGCGAGAGGCATCTCTCCCGTAGGTATCGACTTCGTCGTAGCGGATGCCCCACATGCCGACGATGGAGTCGTTCCAGAGGTTCGCCTGCCAGACGGCGGCGTAGGAGTTGACTTCGCGCTTCTGGAGGTTGGCGCTGGTCGTAAGGGCGTCCTGATCTCCATCGTAGGCATTCAGGATCTCCACCTGCCGGCTGCGCCAGCCCACATAATTGTCCGGATTTTCAGACTGGGTGCTGAGGCGGCCCGTGAAGTAGTTGTAGTAGTCGGCATCGAAGGCGACGGAAGGGCCTGCATTCCAGGTGGCGTCAAAGTAATACCAGTCTACCGTGCGGGGCACATCGATCCCGCCGGGGCGGGGGATGTTCACGCCCCGGTAGCTGTTGGCGCCGAGCAGGGAGTCGCCGAGGTAGATGGTGGGGATGACGACCCGGTCGTTGCTGTCGATGAACGTGGCGGCAGTGCCCGTCGCCACGAGGTTGCCGAACTCATCGGGCGTGCCGTAGACCATGAAGTTGCGCGAGTCGCTGGTGCGGGCGTCCTGGCTCACGAGGCCGCTGATCATGTGACGCCCGAGCAGGCGCATCAGCCAGCCCTCATGCTCTTTCGAAAAGTCGTAGGAGCCGTAGGCATTGACGCGCCACGATTCGTTGGTGATGTCGCTTCGACCGCCTGTGCCCGTGCCGTAGATGTAGGGGCGGCCCAGGTTCTGATTGGGCGTGCCGTCGAGGTTGGTCGTGTTGATGTCGACCGTCAGGGCGCCGCTGGGGGAGATGCGCGACGAGCCGCTGCTGTATTTCTGGCGGTCGTAGGCAGCTTCGATCCCGATGCGATGATCCCAGAAGGTCTGGTTGAGGCTGAAGTTGACGTTGTTGAAGTTCTGCCACTCCTGCTTGGTGTCGCCGTCGATCAGGTTGTTGTAAAAGTCGAAGACGCTCGGGTCGGAGAGCGTGTCGGACTTCCAGAGGCCCTTGTTGGCCCATTCGGCGTTGGCGCGGGTGGCCCAGGTCGTAGTCGTCGAAACGAGCACCCGGCGCGAGAAAGGCAGCGCGACCGTGTTGTCGACCTCCCCGGTGCTGCTCCGGCCGCCAATCGTCTTGAATTCCGGCATCGAAGCGAGGAACGGCTGGTTTTGGCCGTTGTTGTATTGCAGCCACACGCCGCCATACATGCCCACATCGTTCAGCCAGGGCTCGAAGGTCGGGTTGGCCACGCCGCCATCGCGCGTGTTGTTGAACTGGCCCATGTTGGGCGGGTAATAGGAGGACTCGTTGCCCTGCGCGTCGTAGGTGTAAAACTGACCGCTGTAGCGAGCCGAAGCGGGGTCGTAGGTCGCCTGGTCGAGCTGGTCCCACCAGCCGGTAATCTGATCGAGCGGGGTGATGCGGCGCGGGTTGTTACTGCGGATGGTGCCGCCTTCGAAGTATGACTTGAAGGTGGTCTTGGCCCCATCGCCACGCAGGAACTTCGGTTCGTAGCGCACGGTGCCAAAAATACGCTTGTCGAGGCTGTAGGCCGGGTCCTGCCGATATTGTTCATCGTTGCGCAGCACGATGAAGCGTACGGAGAGTTCGTCGTCGATCAGGTTGCGGTTGACGTCGAGGCTCTGGCGGTTGGAGCCATAAGAGCCGACGCGAAGCTCAACGCTGCCAAAGTCATCGTGCACCGCTGTCTTCATCGTCGCATTGATGATACCTGCGGGGCTGCCGAGGCCGAAGAGGATCGAATTGGGGCCCCGCTGCACGTCGATCCGGTCGACCGCATAACCATCCCACGGGATGGAGCTGCCGAAGAAGTTACGGGTATTGTCGGCGGCGGTCAGGCCACGCACACGGGTGGTGGAGTTGGGATTGGTGAGGCGGTAGGCTTCCGACTCTACTTGCCCGCCGCTGGCGCCGGTGAAGTTGCCTTGCGGGCCGGCGACTTCGGTATTGGTGGTGTAGGCGAGCAGCGATTTGTTGTCTGTCGCGCCCGTATCCTGCATGAACTCGGCGGTAACGACCGAGATGGCCGAGCCGACGTCTTCGAGGCGAGTATTGATGCGGGAGCCGGCGAGGGTCTGGGTGGCCGTATAACCGACGGAGGATTCAGCCTGAACTTCAAACGGGGAAAGCTCGAAGACTTCCTCGGGATCGGCATCCGAACTGGTGCTGGTCTGCGCAAAGGCAGAAGATGGAGCAAGCAGGGCCGATGATAGCAGTATGGTACTAGCGAATAGGTAACGCGTGGGGAACTTGGTAGTGGGCATCACGTAAGTGAAGTTTGTGTTTGTGGGGTAAAGAAGGATGCATGGGTAGGCACCCTTGTTGATTAGCATTTGGCGGTGAGCCTTGCCTGGGTAGGGTCAAGGCGTTTGAGACAATCGCCAATGCGAGGCAACGTCTATGGGATGGACGCAGGTGGAGGAGGTAGCAAGGGTTCGATGGTTAGAACTTTGCTATAAC
Source organism: Verrucomicrobiota bacterium JB022 (assembly GCA_030673845.1). Taxonomy (NCBI): domain Bacteria; kingdom Pseudomonadati; phylum Verrucomicrobiota; species Verrucomicrobiota bacterium JB022. The sequence continues at coordinate 68,089 of JAUTCQ010000020.1, read as the reverse complement.
TAAAGTCAGGTCGGCGGTCAGGTTGGAGCAGGATTGGGGTTGATGTGCAGTATCGCTACATGCGTTGGGGTATGAAGCATGAGCGAGCCGGATGATGCAGGCTGAGACTGTCCTGTGCGCTGTGGTATCCACCTGAAATACAGGCGATTGAAGGGTTATGAATCTGGACGGATTCACGGGCGAAATCAGGCCGTCTTAGCTGCGATGAGGATAAGGCTAAAGCTGCCGTCCGTTCAACGAGACATTGGTTTAGTCTTTGCTATGACCTAGGTCATATTTTCGGCATATTGAATCTATAACCTAGGTTATAGAAGAGGCAGGACCAATGACGGCTTGATTTTAACCTTCTTCTGTGTCCTTAATCTTATCGCATTCTGCGCATTGCGAGAATACCCCGTTTTCTCCCGCATCCCCCATGACTCTGCACCTCGCACCAACGACGAGTGTGTATTTGAGATTTACGAACATGTATCTCTTGCCCGTATTTAACTTCTTACGTCCATCGCTGATGCTGGCCTCCTGTGCTCTTTCGCTGGCTGCCCGCCCTGAGCAGGGCGGCACTTTGCGCGAGGCCTTTGCCGACGATTTTCTGATCGGCGTCGCCCTCAACGGCCGGACCATCGAGCAGGCGGAATCTTCCGCCGCTCGCCTCGCCGCTCGGGAATTCGCTGCGCTGACGGCGGAGAACGACATGAAGTGGCAGCACATCCACCCCGCGCCGGGCCGCTACAACTTTGCCGCGGCCGACGCCTACCTCGCCTTTGCCGAGGCGCACGGCATGGAGGTGATTGGGCACACGCTGGTGTGGCACAGCCAGACGCCCGACTGGGTCTTTACGGACGCCAAGGGCAATGAACTGACGCGTGAAGAGCTGCTGGAGCGCATGCGCGAGCACATCCAGACCGTAGTGGGCCGCTACCGGGGTCGGATCAAGGGCTGGGACGTCGTCAACGAAGCGATCGACGACGATAAGAGCGGCCTGCGCGACACCCCCTGGCGCCGCATTATCGGCGACGATTACCTCGACTACGCCTTCCGCTTCGCCCGCGAAGCCGACCCTGCGGCCGAGCTGTATTACAACGACTACAGCCTCGTGGAGCCCGGCAAACGCGCGCGTACCCTCACGATGCTGCGCGGGCTGATCGAGCGCGGCATACCGGTCGACGGGGTGGGGATGCAAGGCCATTACCACCTTCACTGGCCCAAGCTCGAAGAGGTCGACCGGTCGATCCGAGACTTCGCTTCGCTCGGGCTCAAGGTCATGATCACCGAGCTCGACGTCGATGTCCTGCCCTCGCGCAACCGGCCCGGCATGGCCGATATCGCCCATCGCGAGGAGGGGGGCGCGGCGTTCAACCCCTACACGCAAGGCTTGCCCGACGAAGTGCAGCAACAACTTGCAGATCGTTATGCCGAGCTGTTTGCTGTCTTCCTGCAGCACCGCCAGTCGATCACCCGCGTCACCCTCTGGGGCCTCGGCGACGGCGAAAGCTGGCTCAATAACTTCCCGATCCCAGGGCGCACCAACTACCCCCTCTTGTTCGACCGCGCCTTGCACCCCAAGCCCGCCTACGAGCTTGTCCGCCAAGCCGGTCAAGAGACGCTTCCCGCCGTCGGTGCGACCGAGCTTAAGGTAGAGCCGGTCAACTGACTCCGTTTGCCCCTACCACCCCCTTTATCATGCCCAAAACTTCTTCTACCCTCCTGTTGGCCCTCGCTGGCGTGGCCGCGACCGCTTTGGCCGCTGCGCCCGTAAGCTTCGACTGGTTCGAATACTCCGGCCTCGACCGGACTCGCGCCGAACCGCTCCCCGCCGGCCACTACGCCAACCCGATCCTGACCGGTTTTTATCCCGACCCCAGCATCTGCCGGGTGGGGGACGACTATTACCTCACCAACTCGACCTTTGCCTACTACCCCGGCCTGCCGATCTTCCACAGCAAAGACCTCGTCAACTGGGAGCAGATCGGGCACGCCATCGACCGGCCCGACCAGCTTCGTTACCAAGGGCTCGGCGTTTCGCGCGGCATTTTCGCGCCCGCCATCACGCACCACGACGACACGTTTTACCTCATTTGCACGATGGTCGACGGAGACGGCAACTTCGTCATTACGGCCAAAGATCCCGCCGGCCCGTGGTCGGATCCGCACCGCCTGCGCTTCTCCGGCATCGACCCCTCGCTGTTCTTCGACGACGACGGCCGCGTATGGATCGTAAACAACGACGATCCGGAGGGGAAGCCGCTCTATGACGGCCACCGCGCCATCCGTATCCGCGAACTCGACCTCGAAACGATGCAGATCAAGGGCGAGAGCAAGGTATTGGTCAACGGCGGCGTCGACATCTCGACCAAGCCTATCTGGATCGAGGGGCCGCACATCTACAAACGCGAGGGCTGGTATTACCTCTCCTGCGCCGAAGGAGGCACCGGGCCGGGCCACTCGCAAGTCATCTTCCGCAGCCGCAACGTGACGGGCCCCTATGTCGCGTGGGAAAACAACCCGATCATGACGCAGCGCCATTTGCCCGACGACGTGCCCGGCGCCGTCACCTGCGTGGGCCATGCCGACCTCGAAATCGGCCCCGATGGCAACTGGTGGGCCACTTTCCTCGGCGTGCGGCCCTACGATGGACATGCTTCGCCGATGGGCCGCGAGACTTTTCTGCTGCCGGTCGAGTGGACGGAAGACGGCTGGCCGACGATTCTGCCGATGGACCAGCGCGTGCCCTTGACGCATGCTTCGCCGGGCGGAGCGGTCGTCAAGCCCACGGTCGAGCTGCCACTGGCGGGCAACTTTACCTGGCGCGACGAGTTCGACCAACCCGAGCTGGCTTCGGCCTGGATCATGTTGCGCACGCCCAGCGAAATCTGGTGGCACGTCGATTCGGGCTTCGAAGGGAAGCTGCAGCTCACGCCTCGCGCCGACGTCCTCAGCGAGCGCGGTAACCCCAGCTATCTTGCCCGGCGGGTGCAGCACCACGATTTCGAGGCTGCCACGTTGGCCCAGGTGCCCGTCGAGTCGGGCGTATCGGCTGGCCTTGTCCTCTTCCAGAACGAGGGCTTTCATTATTACCTCGGCGTCAAGCGCGACGGGCAACAGGTTCAGCTTTTCCTCGAACAAGTGCGCGAAGGCAAGAAGCAGATCGTGCGCACCTTCGAGTTGCCGGATGCCAGCCAAGTGGCCCTGCGGGTGCGGGCGGAAAAGGCACGCTGCGCCTTTGATTTTTCGCTCGATGGCGCCCACTGGATGCCGTTGGCGACCGACCTCGACGCCCGCATGATCACCACCGCTGCGGCGGGCGGCTTTGTCGGTGCGACCGTCGGCCCTCATACCCGCACCGAATAGCTTGCACGTGGGAAGTGCGTTTACGGATACAAAATTCGTTTACCGCCGCTTCCCGCTGCAATAGTCTCCCCTTCACCCCATCTACCCCCTTGCTACTCCCGCAAATCCTGCCCCTTCTGTTACTCCGCAGAGTCTCCGGCTGCTTGCTCCACCGGCTGGCTCTGGGCTGGGGGCTACTCGGGATGTGCACCCTCGCCGCCGCTCCGATGCCGACGGAGAAGATGGTAGGGCTACCCTTCGTCCGCTCCTATTCGCTGAACGAGATCGGGGCATCGCGCGGGGCCCGACTGTCGTTCGATCATTTGGGGCGGATCGGCGTGCTCAGCGGCTCCAGCTACGCTGTGCTCAACGACAATACGTGGCTGCAAGTCGCCGCCGAGCACCCCAACGTCAGCTCGCCGCACCTGCTCGACCTCGTGTGGCAGGAGGGCAACCGCTCGTATTACGGCACGCTGGGAGGCTGGGGCAGGGCAGAGCTGCAGCCCGACGGGCACCTCACCTTCCACTCCCTGCGGCCCGACGCGTTCCCTTACTGGGTCCGCAGTACCAACTTCAAGCAAGTCCTGGTCTTGGAGCAAGGCGTGCTCTTCGCAGGCTACAACGGCATCGTCTACGAAGATGAAACGACGGGCCGCCGCGACTTCATCGAGCTGCCGGAGCTGACCCGGGTCTTTCAACTCGGCTCGGCCATCTACGTTTCCACCTTTGCCGACGGTCTCTTGCGGCTCGATCTCGACGCTGGCAGCACGGAGGTGGTTGCATCCGGTCTGGTGGTCGACGAGGTGGCGAGGGTCAGCCCAGAGACGATGCTGTTTTCCACCACCGGCGATACCTTGATGCGGCTCGACGCCGCTGGCATCAGCCTCTGGCACAGCCCCCTGGGTACCCGGACCAAAGGCTCCGTCTCTTGCCTGGCACCCCTGCCAGAGGGGGGCGTGGCCATGGCGGTCGATGGCGAGGGGGTGTTTGTCTTCTCGCCCGAGGGTAACCTGCTCTGTTCGCTGACCACCGCCGAATACCAGCGTGTCTTCGACATCGCAGCCAACGAGGAAGGCGTGCTTTGGCTGACGACGGAAGTCTCGGTGCAAAAGGTCCTCTACCGCACAGGCATCTCAGTCATCGACCAGCGTTCGGGCGTCATCGTCGAATGGCCGCAAGTCATCCAGTGGCGCGGCAACACCGTCATCGCCTCACATGGGCGGCTCTATGACCTGACGCTGGCCGACGACGGGCTGTCTTACCGCTTTGAGCAGGTGGCGCACGCCCCGACCGGCGGGGCCTGGGGCGTGGATGGCTCAGGTGAGCAGATGCTGGTGGGCAATGCCACGGGTGTTTACGCACGCATGGAAAACGGTTTCCAGCAGGTTTTGGGCGACCTGGATGCCTCCCGCCTCGTCATGACCGAGGACGGCCTGTGTTACGTCATCGGCATGGCAGAGCTGGCCATTCTCCGCTGGAATGGCAGCCAATGGACCGAGTGTGCCCCCCGTGTCCCCGGTGTCGGCTTCCCTTGGGTAGTGCATTCGGTCGGGCACTCGGCCTGGATCGAGTTGGGGCTCAACCTCGCCGCCCGCATCAGCTATCGCGATGGCCAGCTGCGTAGCGAAGTGTTCGATCTGGACGACTGGGGCGAACCGACCTGGGTCAACCTCGGCAGTATCGGCGACACCGTCGTGCTCAGCGGCCCCGATAACGAGCGCCGCTATTACGACGAGGCTACCGAGCGCTTTATCGACGCCCCCGAGCTGGACCGGAAACTGAGCGAGGCTCCATACCCGATCAAGCGCATCGCGCAAGACGCCGAAGGCTACTGGTGGGGCGCACACGAAAACGGGATCCTGGTGCGCGAGGGCATGGATCTGGGCCACTGGGAGAGCCCTTTTGCCGGTCGCTTCCCCGACCGCTATCCTGTCCTCCACCTCGTGGGCGACGACCAGATATGGGTCTCGACCGAGTCCTCCTTTTACCGGCTCGACCGCGAGATGCCCGCCTCGCACCACCTGGAGGTGTCGCCGCAACTCGTGTCCGTCACCGATGGCCGTACGGGCGACGATCTCTACTCGGCCGGGCTCGCCGACCGTCTGCCCGAGGCTGTGCCCTATGACCGCAATCACCTCGTTTTCCGCTTTTTCGCCGGTGGCTACCCAACGCTGCAGGCGCTCTCCTACCGCTTCCACATCCGCCGTGGCTCCACCGAATGGACGATGCTGAGCACCGATTCGTTGCTCGCGCTGCCCAACCTTTGGGAAGGCGATTACGAGGTCGAGGCGCAGCTGCTCGACGGTGGCAGCCCAATCGGTCGACCGGCCGTGGTGGCGTTTCGGGTGGAGCCTCCCTGGTTTCGCCAGCCTGTAATTTACCCGATCTACGGGCTACTGCTCCTGACGGCGGTCGGGCTCTTCCGCGCCTACGTGGTCCGCCAGGCCAGCCGCAAACACGCCATGCTGGAGAAGCTCGTCCACGAGCGCACCGAAAAGCTGAAAGAGACGATGGCGCGCCTGACCGATGAAGTCCGCCTCTCCGCCACGCTGGCCGAACGCAACCGCTTGGCCGAAGAGATGCACGACAGCGTGCAGCAAGGGCTTACCGGCCTCATCCTGCAGCTCGATGCCACGCTGAAGCTGGCCGAGTTGCAACCCGAGGTGCGCTCGCGCCTCACCATGGCGCGCAAGATGGTCTCGTTTACGCGCGAGGAAGTGCAGCAGGCGATTTGGGACCTCGAATCGCCCTTCCTCGAAGACGCCGATCTCGCGGGCGCACTTCGCACCATGGCCCAAATGGTAACTTCGGGCAGCCCGGCGGTGGAAGTCTCGACTGCAGGCCGCGCGATCGTGCTCGAGCCCAGTAAGCAGCACCACCTGCTCCGCATCGCGCAGGAGGCCATCACCAACGCCATGCGCCACAGCCATACCGACCGTATCGACGTCAGCCTCGTCTACGAGCCCGAGCGCGTGGTGCTGGAAGTGCGCGACTATGGCACCGGCTTTTCGACCGACGAAGCGCTGGCGGAAGGCCCCGGCCATTTCGGCCTGCGCGGGATGCGTGCGCGCGTCGCCAAGATCGACGGTCGCCTCAACTTCGTCAGCCGCCGGGGGCAGGGCACCACCGTGCGAATCGAGCTGCCCATCGCCCCCAGCCAGGAAAGGAGAGCCCAGTTTACCGATGACTACTCGCAAGATCAGAATCCTGCTCGTCGATGACCACATCGTGCTCCGCATGGGGCTGGCCACCGCCGCCCATGGCGAGCCAGACCTCGAAGTGGTGGCCGAGGCCGAGAATGGCGAGGAAGCCATGGAAGCTTACCGCCGTTGTTCGCCCGATGTCGTGGTGCTCGATTTGCGCATGCCCAAGACGGGTGGCCTGGAGACGATCAAGCACTTGCGCGACGAGTTCCCCGGTGCCCGCGTGCTCGTCTTCAGCAACTACGCGAGTGGCGACGAGGTTCTGCAGGCCTTCGACGCCGGGGCCTCCGGCTTTGTCGTCAAAGACATGCCGCTGGAGAGCCTGCTGGAGGGTATCCGCCGCGTCGCCAACGGTGAGCAATACATGCCGGCAGAGATCGCGAGCCGGGTCAGCCGCCGGGCCATTTCCCAACTTTCGAAACGCGAACTGGAGGTGCTGATGCTCGTCGCCAAGGGTATGAGCAACAAAGACATCGCCTCTCAGCTCCACCTTGTCGAAGGCACCGTAAAGGTGCACCTCACCAACATCCTATCCAAGCTCCACGTCGCCGACCGCACGCAGGCCATTTTGGCGGCGGTGCGGCGCGGCATCATCGTGCTGGAATAGCCTCGCCGCACGATTCCACCTCCTCCTCTCCGGTGACGCCCCTCGGGCCACCCTCAGCCTCCTTATACCCATGCCTTGCCCGTTGTTCAACCCCTCACACCTCCTTAAGATGAGACTAAGAGCCCGCCCCGCCTTTCTCTTTTTACTGCTCGGCTTCACGGCTGCGGCCTTTGCTCGCCCCAGTCTGGGATTGCCGGTCGACCTCGTCGCCGATGGCCCCACCGACGGTGCATTCCCTCTGGTGGCGGGGGAGCAGGCCGCCACCCTGTATGTCGACGCCAACGATCACGCCGGTGTCATTCGAGCCGCAGGCGATCTTCAGGCCGACATCGAACGCGTGACCGACCGCCGCCCTGAGCTACGCACCCAGGAGACGCCGCGCGGCCAGCCCGCAGTGCTCATCGGCACGCTCGGCCACAGCACCTTGATCGACAGCCTTGCCCGTGCGGGCAAGATCGACACCCAGCCCATCGCGGGGCAATGGGAATCGTTTCTCATCGCGACGGTGGATGACCCGATGCCGGGCGTGGAGCAGGCGCTCGTGATCGCTGGCTCGGACAAACGGGGTACGATCTACGGCATCTACGAGGTGTCGGAGCAAATCGGCGTATCACCCTGGTATTGGTGGGCCGACGTGCCGCCTGCTCGCCAGCCGGAGCTTTTCATCGCTGCAGGTGCGCACGTGCAAGGCCCCCCGGTGGTCAAGTATCGCGGCATTTTTATCAACGACGAAGAGCCCGCCTTCGGCCCGTGGGCGCGTGAGCAGTTCGGCGGCATCAATTCCAAGATGTACGTCCATATGTACGAGCTGTTGTTGCGCCTGCGCGCCAACTACCTCTGGCCCGCCATGTGGGGCAAGTCGCTCTACGAGGCCGACCCCGAGAGTGCCCGCCTCGCCGATGAATACGGTATCGTAATCGGCACCTCGCACCACGAGCCGATGATGCGCGCCCACCACGATTGGACGATGCACCGCCAGAAGATGGGCAACGGCGAGTGGAATTACGCCACCAACGAAGAGGGCCTCCAGCGTTTCTTCCGCGCAGGTATCGAGCGCAACCGCGACTATGAAACGCTGATTACGGTGGGCATGCGCGGCGACGGCGATGAGCCGATGGCAGGTGACGACGACATGGCCGCCAACATCGCCTTGCTGGAGAAAGTCGTCGACGACCAGCGCGCCATCATTGCCGACGTGCTGGGCAAGAAACCGGAGGAGGTGCCGCAAATCTGGGCCCTCTACAAGGAGGTGGCCGACTACTATGCCGAGGGCATGCGCGTGCCCGACGACATCACGCTGCTCTGGTGCGACGACAACTGGGGCAACAACCGCCGCCTGCCGACCGCCGAAGAACGCAAGCGCTCGGGTGGCGCGGGCATCTACTACCATTTCGATTACGTAGGCTCGCCGCGCTCCTACAAGTGGATGAATGTCAGCCCGCAGCCCAAAATCTGGGAGCAAATGACGATGGCAGCCGACTACGGCGCCGACCGCGTCTGGATCGTCAACGTGGGCGACCTCAAGCCGATGGAGCTGCCAATCGAGTTTTTCCTGCGGCTGGCATGGGATCCCGAGGCGCTTCCGAAGGAGCGGATCGACGCCTGGACCCGCCGCTGGGCCGAGCGCGAGTTTGGCCCGGAGCACGAGGCTGCCATTGCCGACCTCGTGGCCAAATACGCCAAGTACAACGCCTGGCGCAAGCCGGAGCTGCTGGAGCCCGACACCTTCAGCTTCGTCAACTACCGCGAGGCCCAGCGCGTGGATGCCGCTTGGCAAGATCTCGTGGCGGAAGCCGAGCGGGTGGGGGCACAAATCCCGGCCGAACAGCGCGATGCCTACTTCCAGCTGGTGCAGTATCCGGTCGTCGCCTCCGCCACCGTCGCGCGCCTCTATCTGGCGGCGGGGCGCAACCAGCTATACGCAAAACAAGGCCGTGCGAGCACGCTCGCCGAAGCCAAACTGGCCCGCGAGCTGTTCGCGCAAGACGCGGAGCTGACCGAGGCTTACCACGCTGTGGCCGATGGCAAGTGGAACCACATGATGGCGCAAACCCGCATCGGCTACACCACCTGGTCGGACCCGAAGACAAACATCATGCCTGAAGTGGTCGAGCCCAAGCTTTCGGGCAAGGCCCTGCTCGGCGTCGCAATCGAAGGCTCCGAAGCCGCTTGGCCGCAGGAGGCCAAGGCACTCACGCTGCCGGGCTTCGATTCCATCGGCCAACAACGCCGCTGGATCGACGTCTTCCGTCAGGGCGAAAAGACCCTATCTTTCCAGGCTACGGCCAGCGAGCCTTGGGTCAGGCTCAGCACCACCTCCGGCGACCTTGCGCAGGATCAGCGCGTGTGGGTCGACATCGACTGGACGAAGGCCCCCGTCGGTGAAGCTCAGGCCTACGTGACGGTGCAGTCGGGTCAGCAGCGTGTCCGGGTGCAGGTCGATACCTTGCGCTCAAAGGAAAACCACCTCGCCGCCCGTCCCTTCTTCGGCAGTCTGACCGGCCCGGTCGCGATCCATGCCGAGCAGGCGATGGCCAACGTGCCGGCGCCCAGTGCCCGTTGGGAGCGCATCCCCGATTACGGGCGCGGCCCCTCCGGCCTGAGTATCTTCCCCACTACTGCCCAGAGCATCCTGCCGCCGCACGACGCGCCCCGTCTCGAATACCGTGTGCTCTTCCCGCAGGCAGGCGAGGTGCCGCTCGATTTGATCACGGGCGTCGCGCTCGGCGTGCTGCCCGGCAGAGGCGTCCGTCTGGCGGTGTCGCTCAACGACCAACCGGCCCAGATCGTGGACCTCTTTGAGGGAACTCGCTACGAAGACCCGACCACGCGCCCCGACAAGTCGGCCCCCGCCATCCGCGGCTGGCACGACTGGGTGCGCAACAACGCCGTCACCACCTCCACGATGCTCAACGTGCCCGCCGCTGGCGTGCATACGCTCAAGGTCTGGATGGTCGATCCCGGCATCGTGCTGCAAAAGCTCGTCGTGCACACCGGGGAGGTCCGCCCCAGCTACTTCGGCCCAGTGCCGGAGCCGGTGCACGCCGCGCCGCACGTCGCCTACGAGCCTTGGAATGAGAATGGCCGCATCGCGCACCAGCAGTTGCTGGAGAAGGCCCAGCAAGGCCAGATCGACCTCTACTTCCTCGGCGACTCGATTACCCGCCGTTGGGGTGCGACCGATTACCCGGAGTTTCTCACCCACTGGCGCGAGCAGTTTCACGGCTGGAACGCCGCCAATTTCGGCTGGGGTGGGGACAGCACCCACCACATGCTCTGGCGCATCCAGAATGGAGAACTCGACGGCCTGAGACCGAAGGTGGTCGTGCTCCTCGCCGGCACAAACAATATCGGCAATGGGGAAAAGCCTGAGCGCGCCGCCGACGTGGCCGAGGGGGTCGCGGCCTTGATCGAGACGATTCAGGCCAAGGTGCCCGACGCTACGATTATCCTTACCGCCATCTTCCCACGCAACGACAGCCCGCACAGCAACGCCGTGATCGCCGAAGCCAACCGACAGCTTGCGCTCCTGGCCGATGGCGAACGGGTGCGTTTCCTCAATATCAACGATCAGCTCGCCGATGCGGACGGTCAGCTTTACGAGGGCGTGACAGTGGACCGGCTCCACCTTTCGCTGCAGGGCTACGAAATTTGGGCGCGCAACCTAGTGCCGCTGCTGGCCGAACTGCTCGGCCCACGTGCTGCCGAGGACCACGCGCCTGCCCCCACTGGAGACCCCTCCGCCATCCAACGCTAACCTCCTGCTACCCCATGAAACTCCCACTCATTGCCCTCATGGCGACCACGTATGCCGCGCCTCTGCTGGTGCAGGCCGCGACTTCATGGACCGCCGACAACGGCAACGGCACCTTCACCAACCCGCTCTTCTACGACGAGTTTTCCGACCCCGACCTGATCCGGGTGGGAGACGATTTTTACCTCGCGGGCACTACCATGCACGCCATGCCGGGCGTCGTCGTACTGCACTCGAAGGACCTCGTCAACTGGCAGTTCCTCAGCTATGCCACCGACCGGCTGGAGCTGGGGCCGGAGTTCAACCTGAAGGACGGGAAGGAAGCCTACGGGCAGGGCATCTGGGCGCCTTGCATCCGCTACCACGACGGCAAATTCTACATCTTCTCCAACGTAAACCGGCATGGGATGCAGGTCTTTATTTCCGAAGATCCTGCTGGCCCCTGGGAGCACAAAAACATGGGGGGCGGCATCCACGACCTTTCCGTGCTCTTCGATGACGATGGCAAGATCTACGCCGTGTATAGCTACGACGAAGTCCGGATGATCGAAATCAAGCCCGATTTCAGCGGCTTCGTCGAGGGCAGCGAGCGCGTCATCATTCCACGGGGCAACGCGATGGGCGAGGGCCACCACTTCTACAAGATCGACGGCAAATACTACATCATCAGCGCCAACTACGCCCCCGTGGGCCGGATGCAGTGCGCCCGTGCCGACCGGCCCGAGGGCCCTTACGAGACCATCGTGATCAGCGCGCGCGAAACCATGGGCACCCAGCGCGGCTGGTGGGTCGGCAATTCCGGCCTCGGGCGTGGGGTGCCAGGACCCGGCTTCGATTTCCAGCTCGACCCTCCACCGGGCAACTTTCAGGCCGCCGTGCCGCTCCACCAAGGCGGGATTGTCGACCTCCCCAATGGCGACTGGTGGGGCTTCTCCATGATGGATTTCCGCTCCATCGGCCGCACGACTTTCCTCTCGCCCGTCACCTGGAAAGACGGCTGGCCGTTCTTCGGGCTGCCCGGCAACCTCGGTCGCTCGCCGCGCACGTGGACCAAACCAGCGGTCGAAGCGGTGGTCGAACCCACCGCACCTTACCAACGCAGCGATGACTTTGACGGGCCAGAGCTGCTGCCCGTCTGGCAGTGGAATCACAACCCGGTCGACGCCAAGTGGTCGCTGACCGAGCAGCCCGGCGCGCTGCGGCTGCATACGATGCCCGCCGACCACTTCCTCTGGGCACGCAACAGTCTGACCCAGCGTGTGATCGGCCCCGTCTCCACCGCAACGGTCGAGCTCGACGCCTCGGGCCTGCAACCCGGCGACGTGGCCGGGCTGGCCTTGCTCAACATCCCGTATGCCTGGATCGGCCTTGCCCGCACCAGCGACGGCCTTGTCCTGCGTTGGTACGACCAACTGAGCAATCAGACGTTGGAGCGCTCGGTTTCCTCTCCCCAGTTTACGCTGCGCACCACCGGGGATTACGACCACGACGTGGCACAGCTCAGCTATCGAGAAGAGGGCGGTGAGTTCGTGCAACTGGGTGACGATATCCGTCTGCCTTACCAGCTCAAGACCTTTCAGGGCACCCGCCACGCGCTCTTTGCCTTCAATACCGAAGGCCGGGAGGGCGGGTATGCGGACTTCCGCCGCTTCGAGGTCGACGAACCAATGGCCGACCGCTCGCAAAACGTGCCGCTGGGTCAAGTGATCACGCTCGCTAACCTGGCCGACGATTCGCTGCTTTGGGCCAGCCCGCATGGCATGCTCCATCGCGCGCGGCCCGGCACTGAACAGGCCTCGGGTGCGCGCGTGCAATTCCGGGTGCATGATCGCGGGCAAGGCAAGGTGGCGTTGGAGGCGCTGGAAGGCGGTTTCCTCACCGTGGTGGGCGAGGGGCTGTCCTCCGATGTGCGCCTGATGGCCAAGGAGAGCGCTGGCAGCCTCTTCATGTGGCAAGACATGCTGCGCGGAGAGTGCATGCTGTTGTCGCTCCACACCCACCGCTACGTCGGCACCCACTCGGGCACAGGTGAACCCTACGGCGCCGATTGGCCCGGCACTGTGCCTGATCGCCGCGACGGCACCGTCTTCCGCTGGGCGGCGGCTGGCTCCGAGTAGTCTACTCGAAGACTTCTGCCAGCCTTTGGGCGAGGGCCGGTCCGCGCAGGTCGGTGGCGACAATCTTGCCTTGCGGGTCGATCAGGAAGCTCGCGGGCAACGCCGTTACAGAATAGGCCGTGGCCAGCGGGCTTTTGAGCCCTTGCAGGTCGGAAAGATGGACCCAGCCGGCCTGGTCTTGCTGGATCGCTCGCTTCCAGCCCCGCTCGGCTTGATCCAGCGAAACGGCGACGATCTCGAAGCCCTGCTCGGCATATTGCGCGTAAAGCTCGCGGTAGTGCGCGTTTTCCACGCGGCAGGGCGGGCACCAGGAGGCCCAGAAATCGAGCAGCACCCACTTGCCCCGGTAGTCGGCCAGTCGCACCGTTTCGCCCTCCGGCGATGCTCCTTCGACGGCAGGTGCCTCCGCGCCGATGGCCACGCGCTGCAAGGCTGCCACCTTTTGCTGTAGCTCGGCGGCGAAAGGCGCTTCCGGGAACGCCTCCGCAGTCGTATCGACGGCGGCGGCCAGCTCCTCCAGGCGGTAGTCTCCGCCCCAGCGCAAGGCCGCCGTGGCGAGGGCGGGGGAGCCCTTCAGTGCTGCGAGCGTGAAGTCGACCAATTCGCGGCGGTGAGCCGCGTAGGCCGACACCTCCAGCTCGGTCTGGCGCTCCACCTCCTCAGTGTGGCCAGCCTCGCGGGCCGCTTTGGCGGCTGCACGCACGGGGTAGACCAGGCGGGCAAGCGAGGCGCGGCGAAAGTCGTGATAGGCCTGCAGCAAGTGCGTGTCGGGCGAGCCGGTGATGTGCAGGCCCGCTGCGAGGTCGGCGGCTTCGATGCGCACGCTTTGATCGGCGAGCAGCGCCAGCTCCAGACTCTGATCGCCCCAGCTCAGCCCAAAATAGCCGCTGCCCGCATCGCTTTCATACGCGAATCGGCCATCCTCCACCGGGATTGTGGCGAGTGTCTCGCCCCCGCGTGTAAGGGTAAGTTGATCGACGTTGGTAAAGGCTGTGCCGGAGCCCTGCAGCGTCCAGGCGGACAGGCTGGAGGCGGCGAGACAACTGGCGGTGAGGGCGAAGCGAAGGGGGGACATCTTGGGCTTCAAGTTAAGGTTATGCGCCCGCCTCACGCAAGAGGCGACGGTAAAGCTCGAGGTAACGGTCGCGCACGGGCGGGCCGGAAAAGCGCACAAAAGCATCGTCGCGGGCCATCGTTCCCATCAGCTGACGCAGCTCGGGGTTCTGCACCAACCGATCAACGGCACGAGCCATGGCTGCCGTATCGCCCACCGGCACCAGCAGGCCCGTCTCGCCCTCGCGCACCACCTCGGGGATGCCGCCGGTGCGGGTCGCCACCACCGGACGCCCGTAGCTCAGCGATTCGAGGATGCTCAGGCCAAAGCTCTCCTGTTCGGAGGCATAGAGGCCGATGTCGCTCGCCTCGATGTAGTCGCTGACCTCCCAGACCGCCTCGCGCACGATAATACGGTCGGCCACGCCCAGCTTTTCCGCCTGCGCGCGGAAGGGCGAGAAGTCGGTCCCGGCCATTACCAGCAGCTTCACCTTGGGCTGCGTCTGCATCAGCGAGAGGGCTTCCAGGATGTCCGGGAAGCGCTTGACCGGCCGCAGGTTCGACATGTGGAGCAACAACACCTCGTCGTCCGCCACACCCAGCTCGCGCCGCATCTGCTCGCGCGAGACTTGCGGGGGCTTGGGATCGTAAAAGTTGTGGATCACTTCGATCGGGTGCTCGAGGCCGAAGTTTTCCAGCGTCTGGGCCTTGAGCGCGTGCGAGACCGTCGTGACGCCGTCGGAGCTTTCCATGCTGTATTTGATGATCGGGCGATAATGCGGGTCGCGGCCCATCAGCGTGGTGTCGGTGCCGTGCAGTGTGGTGACGATCACCGGGCGCTTGTGGCCGGGGCGCATCTGGCGGGCCAGCAGGGCCGCAGTGGCGTGGGGCACCGCGTAGTGCACGTGCAAGACGTCCAGATCATAAGCTTCGCTCAGCTCCGCGATCTTGACCGACAGCGGCAGCGTGTAGTCGGGATAGCGAAACAGCGCGTATTCGCTGACGGTGACTTCGTGGAAGTGCAGGTTCGGCGACGGCAGGTCGAGCTTTACCGGGCGCTCATAGCTGATGAAGTGCAGTTCGTGCCCGGCGTCGGCCAGGAGCTTGCCGAGGTGGGTAGCCAAGATGCCGCTCCCGCCGATAGAGGGGTAGCAGACGATGCCGATGCGGAGGAAGTCGCTCATGTAAAAGGGTTAGAAACTGCGGGCGCTGTAAGGCAGGTCGGTCAGGTAATCCAGGCGAGGCGGGTCGTTGGGCCAGAGGGCGAGGGCGTGCTCACAGCCGGCCCGCAAGCCCCATTGGCGGGCGCGAGAGAGCTGGAGGTCGACGTAGGCGCGGCTTTGCACCTGCGTCTGGTGGCAATGCATCAGACGCTTCCAGTCCTCGACCTGCGCGGAGATATCGACCAGCACGGCCCCGTCCAGCGGGCTCTCGTGGGTGATCGAGTAAAACCACAGCCCTTGCACCGAGTGGCGCGGCAGATCGCGGAGCAGCCCGCCATAGCGCGCCTGCCGGCAAGCCGTCCGCGCCAGTCGCCCTACCACGGTGTGGTCTGGGTGCTGGTTTTCGCAGGGCAGCGGGGCGAGCACGAGGTCGGGCTGGATCCGGCGGATCAGCCTGGCCAGCTGCAGCGCATTTTCCGGCGTCTCGCGTTGCTGCCCATCGCCACCGAAATCCAGAAATACGGGGCCATCCGGTACGCCCAGCATCTGGGAGGCGGCTCGGGCTTCGTCCTCGCGCTCTTCCGGCGTGCCGGCAGTGCCCGCTTCACCGCGCGAAGAAATGGCGAGCGTCAGGCGGGTGCCACGGGTGCGCTCTTTCAACAACACCGCGCCGCAGCCAAATTCGAGGTCGTCGGGATGGGCGCCGAGGGCGAGGATGGAGTAGGTGAGGCTCATGGGATGTAGGCAGCGCTGGAGTTGTCGATGGGGTCGCGCGAAACGAAGGCGATTTCCGGGGCTTCGCTGGTGTCGAGGTAGTTCATCTCGCCCGCACCCGCGATGTAGTGGGTACAGCGGATCACCGACTGCATCCAGCGCAGGCGCGTGTCGCGGGTGGGGCTGATCTGGGCCTTGCCGTAATCCTGTGCCGGCAGGTCTTCAAAGGCGTTGCCGCCCTTGTGCAGTCGCAGGGCGCCGTTTTCACCCAGGCGGGCACGGACGATTTCCCCCTCGTGCGGCACGTCGACAAAGTAGTCCTCCACCGCACACGCCGTTTCCCGAAACGCGCGATCGCTGGACCGCACCACTTCCACGCCGTCGAGCAAGTTGAGGGTGCGATACATTTCGAGGCAGAAATCCGCAACGTTACCTGCCTGGATCGCGGCGAAGACCTCCACCTGCGGCTCCGGCAGGTATTTGGGCAACTGCCGGGCCATTTGCGCCTGCCACTGGCGGTCGACCTGCTTGGCGTAGAGGGGCGCGTATTTCTTCTGCAGGCGATTGGCGAAGGTGAAGTTCAGCTTCTGCTCCTCACCTGTCTTCAGATCGGTCAGGATGGTCTGCGTCTCACGCGGGTCGTGGTCGCTGTCGTGGTAAAAGAACACGATGCGCCCGCCGATTTCCCGCTGCAGTCGCTTGGCCGTCACGATCTTGGCCCAAAGGAAGCGCCGGGGCAGAAACCCGCACGGTTGCTGCCCGAAACAAATAACCGGTTCGGTGGAGGGCATCTAGGCGGTCTGGGGTTTGCGTTGAGGCATCAGAGGTTGCAGGGCCAGCGCGAAGACGATCGTCAGTACGCAGCCGATCAGGTTGAACCACAGGTAGCCGATTTCGAGCGACGACCAGTAGAGGCTGAGAACAACCACTTCGGCCAATATTCCCGCCAAAAACGCGGCGTGCCCACCGACCCGCTTCAGGAAAAACGCGATCAGAAACAGGCCGAGAATGGCCCCGTAGAAGAGCGAGCCGATGATGTTGACCGCCTCGATCAGGTTGTCGAACAGCGTCAACGTCATCGCAAAGCTGACGCTGAGCACACCCCAGCAGAGCGTGAGGGTCTTCGACACCCAAACGTAGTGTTGTTCGCTCGCATCCTTGCGGATCAAGTGCTTGTAAAAGTCGACCATGCCGGTGGCAGCCAGTGCATTCAGCTCCGAGGCGGTCGAAGACATCGCGGCGAGGAAGATCACCGCCACCAGCAACCCCACGAGGCCCGCCGGCAGGTTTTGCAGCACAAAGCCGATGAAAATGTAATCAGCGTCCTCCGTGTCCGCGTCGGGGTTGGCCTCACGCAGAGCCTCGCGGAAACCATCGCGCTGCGCCTCGATCTCGGTATTCACGTCGGCGATGGCAGTGCGCGTACCCACACTCACGGCACCCGTCGCGGCCTGCTCGGCCAAGGCCTGCCGCAACAAGGGCTGACGGGCGTCCACCAGTTCGCGGAAATTGGCCTCCAGGGGCGCGCGGTCGGCCTCCGCCACTTGCTCTACCGCTGCCTGGTTGAAGAAGATCGGCGGCTCCTGGAACTGGTAGTAGACGAAGAGCAGCGAGCCCAGTAGCAAGATGCCGAACTGCATCGGGATCTTCAGCACCGCGTTGAACATCAGGCCCAGGCGGCTCGCGCTAGGGGAGCTGCCGGCGAGGTAACGCTGCACCTGCGATTGGTCGGTGCCGAAATAGGAGAGCGCGAGGAAGGTGCCGCCGACGAGCCCCGTCCAGAGGGTGTAGCGCTCGCTGGGGTCGAACGACAGGCTGACGGCCTGCAGGCGGTCCTGAATCCCGGCGAGGTGCAGCGCGTCGGTGAAGGAGACGTCGTCCGGCAGCCCCGCCACCACATAGCCAAACGCCACGACCATGCCGAAGAGGATCACCAGCATCTGGTATTTTTGCGTGAGGCTGACCGTGCGGGTGCCCCCGGTTACGGTGTAGAGGATCACCAGTGCGCCCGTCGTCAGGATAGTCGTGCCGAGAGACCAGCCGAAGATGGTCGAGACGATGATCGCCGGGGCGTAAATCGTGATACCCGCCGCAAAGCCGCGCTGGATCAGGAACAACGCGGCACCCAGCAAGCGCGTCTTTTCATCGAAACGCTGCCCGAGGTATTCGTAGGCCGTGGTGACGTTGAGCCGGTAATAGATCGGGATGAACACCGCCGAGATGATCACCAGCGCGATGGGTAGCCCGAGGTAGTTTTGCACAAAGCCCAGCCCGCTCTCGTAGCCCTGACCGGGCGTGGAAAGAAACGTGATGGCCGAGGCCTGCGTCGCCATGACGGAGAGGCCGATCGTGCCCCATTTCAGGTCGCCGCCCTTCAGGTAGCCACTGAGGCCCTGATTGCGGCGAGCCGTCCACATGCCATAGCCCACGATCCCCAGCACCACGAGGGCGAGCACCAACCAGTCGAGCGAGGTCATGCGAAGTAAACGCCAAAGAGTTTCATGCCCACGATCAGCACGATCAGCCAACCGAGGACGAGCCCGTAAATCGTGCGCCAGGAGAGGCGCGGTTCATCAATGTGCGGCGTCGTCATGCGCGTGACCGAGGGAAACGAGGTTGGCAAAAATACGGTAGGCACCGGGCACTCCGGCCGGCAGTTGGCGGAACCACGAGAGCCCGCTATACGCAAACCAACCTTCACCGACCGGGGCGATCAGCAAGCTGCCTTCGCGAGGCGGTTCGCCCGCGTCGTGAGCGGAAAAAATCGGGGTGTAGGCGTCGTCCCAGTTTGAGGCAAAATAGAGGCCGCGCTCCTGCACCCAGCCCTCGAAGTCGGCCGGACCGATCCGGTTGGGGAAGTTCAGCACCGGGTGGCTCGGCGCGAGCACGGTCATTTCCGCCGTCTCGTCCGTCACGCGGTCGCGGGAAAGCGTGAGCGGGTAGGGCGCGAAGTCCTCCGTCTGCAGGCTGCGGTTGGTGTTGTATTGCATCACCACCACGCCCCCTTGCTTCGCATACTCAAAGAGCGCGGGCAGGTAATAGCCGATGCGGTCGACCGTGTTGACCGCGCGGATGCCAAGCACGATCGCGTCGTAGCGGGCGAGGTTGTGCGGGCGCAGGTCGGCTTCGGTCAGCGTATCGACTTGATAACCCAGTCGCACCAGCGCCTCCGGGATCAAGTCGCCCGCGCCGGGGATAAAGCCCACGCGCTCGCCTGCCTTGCGCACGTCCAGCAACACCAGCCGCGCCTTGGCCTCGGGGAAGAGGGTCTGCACGGGGATGTGCTCGTAGCGTAGCTGCTCAAAGCCCCGCGTGTAGGTGCGCCCGGCGACTTCTACCTCCGCCTGCAGGATTGCTTCACCGGCTTTGGCGGGCGGGATCAGCTCTACGGTCAGCGGGATTTCGCTGCGTCTGGCGCCCTCAAAGGCAATGCTGGCCGGCTCGACTTGCCAGCCGTTGCCCGCCTTGAAGCGCACGATGCCGGTGGCGTTCGGATCGGCCAAGGTCAGCCGGGCGGAGATGGAGCGCGGCTCCGGCGCACCAAAAATCTGGATGTCTTGTGCCAGGTTGATCATTGCGGGCGGCGTGATGACAAACGGCTCCTTCACCTCCCCGCGCACCGGGTCGTTGTGCTTGGTCGTGCTCGGGAGGGCAAAGCGGAGCGTCTGCCCCTCCACCTTCACGATGGCTGCCACCGGCAGTGCCGGGCCGTTCTCCGGCTGGCCGATCAAGGTGGCATCGCTCACCGTAAACAGCCCCTGCTGCTCGCGCGCCTCCGCCAGCCAGTAGGGCTGCGTGATCGCGGCGTCCTTCGGCAGCACGAGGCTCGCCTTGGCCGACTGCAAGCGGTTGGGCTCCAGCGGCAAGGTCTCGGAAAGGGTTTCGCCTACCGGACCGATAAACTGCACCTCCACCGCATGCGGCGAACGCTGGATCGCGTTGAGCGTCAGGTAAGCAACCTCGCCGGGAATGGCGGACGCGTTTTGGCTGACGCTCTCCAGGTCGAGCCCGAGGCAACCAGCGATCACGTAGTCGATCTCCATGCGCTTGCGGTCGCGCCAAAAGCTTGCGGGCAATTTCGCCATTGCCGCCCGTGCCTGCAACAGCTCCGGCACGATCGCCCACGGCTCCTTGGGGTTGAAATCCGCGATGGCGTCCTCAATCGCCTCCGCCACCTTGCCACTGCCCGCTACGCGCGCCCAAGTGGTATCGACGCCCTCAAACAAGTCGCGCTGGGCCTCACTGCCGGCCAGGTGCTGGAAATACTCCTTGGCCTCACCCAAGGTGGGCGTGGCGCCAAAGCCTTGCGTCTTGTGCGCGCTGCGGCTCAGAGCGGCCACTTCGGCATACGAAGCGCCCAGCAAAGGATTGTAGGCCCCTGTATCGACCGACAGCAGGTGGTCAAAATTCACCTCGTCGCGCCCCGCATAGAAGAAGCTCGACGTGTTCCAGAGCAGCCGCTTGGCCTGCCAAGGCTCGACGTGGGCCAGTTGCTCGGGGAATCGCTGTGGATCGGCCGCGGCGGTAAAGGCCTCCTGCGCCAGCCAGGTGGAGGCCGTATGGTGCCCGTGAGTCGTGCCCGGCTCGGGGCCAAAACGCGTGATGATCACGTCGGGCTGCAGGCTGCGGATCACCCATACCAGATCGCCCAGCACCGCTTCGCGGCCCCAGATCTCCAGCGTTTCTTCTGGCGTCTTGGAGAAACCGAAGTCGACCGCGCGCGAAAAACGCTGTTCGCCCCCGTCAATCTGCCGCGCTGCCAGCAACTCCTGCGTGCGGGCGAGCCCCAGACGTTCCCCGAGGTCGGAGCCCAACAGGTTCTGGCCCCCGTCGCCTCGGGTCAACGACACGTAGGTCGTCAACGCCAGGTCTTCGTTGGCCAGGTAGGCAATCAGGCGCGTATTTTCGTCGTCCGGGTGGGCGGCGACGTAGAGCACGCTGGTCAGGCGGCCCAATTTGCGCAGGTCGAGTTCCAGTTGACCGCTCGGCGGCGGCGTGAGTCCGTAGGCGGAGACGGCTCCCAAAAGCATGCAGATAAGGGCGCGGAGGCGGGACATCATAAATTGACGGAACCCCTCGCGGGGCAGGACGTTTTAAAACAAAAAGGGCGGGACGCTTTCACACGTGCCGCCCGGTGGGCTGGTTTTTATTTCTTTTCGTCCCAGGCCACGACGATGGGGAAGGCCACGCGGGTGTTGGCCCAGTCCAGATACATCATGGCCGAGTCGTCCTTGAGGCCGTCGAAGCCGATGGTAAACGTCTCGACGAAGGGCTCGATCTTGACCGGTTCGGCGGTCACACGGGCCACGTCCATCGACTCATCGTAGCGGTAGGCACCCCAGGCGGCGGTGTCCTTGTTGAAAATGATGGTCCATTCATCCTTGCCCGGGATGGCGAAGAGCGAGTAGACGCCAGCGGCGAGCTTCACATCGCCTACCTTTACCGGGCGGCTGAAGGAGACCTTGGTGGAGGCGTTGGCACCCGCGCGCCAGACTTCACCATAGGGCACGAGCGCACCGTAGATGTCGCGGTCGCGTGCGCTGGGGCGGGCGTAGCTCACGTCGATTTCGGTGAAGCCCACCATCTGCTCGATCTCGGCAGCGGGGCTTTTCGGCGGCTGTTGCTGCGCCGAAACGTTGAGAGGAAGAGCCAAAGCGGCCAAAGCGAAGAAGTAGAGAGGTTTAGTCATCAGGACTGGGAGCCCCCAGCCCGACGTTTTCTTCCCTGCAAATACGAATTTTTTTACGCAGGCCGCCGCCTTTTTCAATCCGTCACCGGGCCCACCCGCTCCAGCCGCATCCGGGGCTCTCCCGCCACCTTCGATTCCGTCAGATCGAGGTGGAAGACGAGCGACCAGTCGTTCTGTTCGTCGGCGTCGACCAGGATATGCTCGACCCGCAGGCCCGGGCGCAGCGGATCCGTTTCAAAATGTGTGTTGGCATGGGCGCGAGCGGCGGGGTCGAGGCGGATGGATTCGTGCTCGTCCCAATACGGATCGACGGCTGCCTCCAGCGTGCGCCAGTCCCACTCAAACGGTCCACGACCCTCGTTGAGCGCGCTGAGGTCGGGCGTGGCGGGCGGGGGTGGGGCGGCGTCTTCTTCCGGGCGGCCGGCCAACTTGGCGAGTTCGGCGGCGGCGTCTTCGTAATTCTCGGAGGCCAGCGGACGCAGCAGGCGGTAGATCGCGTTGCGCACCAGTCGCTCCAGCGCCTTGCGGTCGCGCGTGATGTCAGTCGGGCGCAGGCGGGCCATCGGGTCGTTCTTTTGCTCCGGCAAAGCCTCCTTGCTCGGGTCCTTGAGGTGCTCCCATTCATCAAGAATGCTGGAGTCGATGCCGCGTACGAGCTGTTCGAAGTAGAGGATCATTTCCTCCACCTCGTCGGTCCAGTTTTCCTCCGGCACCGTCTGGGTCAGCGTCTTGTAGACATCCGAGAGGTGACGCAGCAGCAGACCCTCGCCCCGGTGCAGGTCATACTCCTGAATGTAGTCGGTAAAGCTCATGTAGCGGTCGAACATCTCCAGCCCGATGCTCTTGGGGCGGATGTTTTCCTCGCCCACCCACGGGTGCAGCGCCGCAAACTCGTTGAAGAGGTTGTAGAGCCAGTCGCGGTAAGGTTTTGGGTGCTCTACGTCCTGCAGCCGGTCGATGCGCTCCTCAAAGGGGATGCCTTCGGCCTTCATCTCGGCCATCATCTTGTCTTTCACCTTCGACACCTGCGCACGCAGGATGATGCCCGGGTCTTCGAGCACCGCTTCGACCAGCGCCAGGATGATGCGCGTGTATTCCGGCGTTTCGCGGTCCAGCCGCCGCACGGTGTCGATCAGGAAGAGCGAAAGTGCCTGGTTGAGCGAGAAATCCTGCTGCAGCGACACGTTGACCCGCACGGGGCTGCCGCGACGCTCTTCCTTGGGCAGCATCTCGATGATCCCGCGCTCGACCAGTGAGCGGAAGAGCTGCATGGCACGCTTGCGGTGGGTCCGCTTCGCGGCGTCGGTCTCGTGGCTGTCGCGGATGATGTGCTTCATCGCGGCGCAACCGTTCGTCGGGCGGCCCAACACGTTGAGCAACATCCCGTGCTTGACCACAAAGGAGCTCGTCAACGGCTCGGGCGCAGACTCGATCAGCTTGCGGAACGTGTTTTCTTCCCAACCCACCTCGCCCTTGGCCGGCTGCACCTTGCGCAGCTTGTTGGCCTTCTTGGGGTTCTCGGCAATCTTGCGCTCGATCTTGCGGTTCTCGATCACGTGCTCCGGCGCTTGCGCGATCACGTAGCCGATGTCGTCAAAGCCCTTGCGGCCCGCGCGCCCGGAAATCTGGTGGAAGTCTCGCACTGGCAACACCCGCACCTTCGTGCCGTCGAACTTCGCCAGGCTGGTAAACAACACGGTGCGGATCGGCACGTTGACGCCCACGCCGAGGGTGTCGGTACCGCAGATCACCTTCAGCTTGTTCTCCTGCGCCAGCTTTTCGACCAGGATGCGGTATTTGGGCAACATCCCCGCGTGGTGGACGCCGATGCCCGCGCGCAGGAACTTCTTGATCTGCTTGCCGAACGGGCTGTTAAAGCGCACGGCGGCCAGCGACTCGCCCAGCGCTTCCTTCTCCGCGCTGGTGCAAAAATTGATGCTCAGGAGCTTCTGCGCCGTTTCAGTCGCCGCGCGTTGTGTAAAGTGCACCAGGTAGGCGGGCAGGCGCTTTTGCTCCTGTAGTTGCGCGATCACTTCCTCCAGCCCCTCTTCGCTATAGGTAAACTCCAGCGGCACCGGGCGCTCGGCCGACCACACCGGCACGGTTTCTACGCCCGTCAGCCGCGTCAGATCTTTCTCGAAGATCTCGCTGTCGCCCATCGTGGCCGAGATGAGGAGGAAGCGCGCTTGCGGCAGTGTCAGCAAGGGGATCTGCCAGGCGACTCCGCGCTCGCGGTCGCTGTAGTAGTGAAACTCGTCCATGATCACGTCGTCCACCGGGGCATCTTCGCCGCCGTTGAGCGCGATGTTGGCCAGGATCTCCGCCGTGCAGCAGATGATCGGCGCGCCGGTATTGACCGAGGCGTCTCCCGTCGACATGCCCACGTTCTCCGGCCCGAAGTCGCGGCACAGCGCGAGGAACTTTTCGTTGACCAACGCCTTGATCGGGCAGGTGTAGTAAGAGCGCCGCCCCTGGCACATCGACTTGAAGTGCATCGCGGTGGCCACCAGCGACTTGCCCGAGCCGGTGGGCGTCTTCAGGATCACGTTCTTGCCGTCGAAGATCTCCAGGATCGCCTCCTCCTGCGCCGGGTAGAGCTCGATGTTCTTCTTCGCGACGTAGTCGAGAAAGTGCTCCAGAATGGCATCGCTGTCGGCCTCTCCCTCCAGCGGGGCGAGCAGGGGCTTGGGCGGACGGGCGACGGCTTCGTTCAACTCGGGCATCCGATGACCATGAAGCAAGCGGAAGCCGCTGGTCAAACCCGACTATGCGGGCGGCTGGCTTTTTGCCGGAGCGCCCAAGGCCTCGCAGAGTGGCGTGGACTGGCTCTGCTCGTTCAGCAGCTCCGCAATCGTGGTGTCGCGAAAGCTCGCTTCGATGCCCGCCATCGCGTCGTCGATCCGCCGGTGCATCGGGCAGAGGCAGGTGCCGTGCGACTCGAGCCCGAGTGGACAAGTGCGGATGCGCTGGATCGGGTCGACCGCATTGATTACCTCCAGCACGGTCAGCGCGTTGGGGTCGCTGAGCAGCGAAAAACCGCCGTTGCTGCCACGCTGGGTCGAGAAGATCCCCGCTCGCGCCAGCCCTTGCAGCACCTTGATCATGTAACCCGGTGCCGCCTTCGTGCCCTCGGAGATGTCGCGCAGCTTGTGGGTCTCGCCGGGGCGCTGGGCCATCCACACGACGGCGCGCAAGGCATACTCGGAGGCGTCGGAAAGTAATTTCATGAGCTGGGATTAATGATTGACGAGCCATCTTGCTCTGTCCAGAAAGAACGCAAAAGAGCATTAAAGCCTTGAAGCGTTAAATAGCTTGAGGTGATGGTGCCCGTGCTGCCAAACCCGAAGAAGGGGACTCGAAATGAAACGAAATTACTGGAAACTCTGGTTGGGCTTTGTCGCCGTGGTGGTGGCCTCGTTCGCCGTGCTCGGCTACTACGGCTTCGAGATCTACCGCAAGGCGCCGCCGTACCCTGCGCAAGTGGTAGTCGAGGGAGGCGCGCCGCTCTTTACCGGGGAGGATATCTTTACCGGCCAGGCGGTTTGGCAATCCATCGGCGGTCAGCAGGTCGGCAGTATTTGGGGGCACGGGGCCTACGTTGCGCCGGATTGGTCGGCCGATTGGCTCCACCGCGAGATCCTTTACGTGGCACAGCAGTGGTCGCAGGAGCGCTACGGGGTGCCTTTCGCAGAGCTGCGGGGCGAGGAACTGGCGGCCGTTCAGGCACGCTTGCGCGCCGAGTTCCGCACCAACCGCTACGATGCGGCGACTGATACCCTTACGCTTTCGGCAGACCGCGCCCGTGCGGTCGATGCCATGTCGCGCTATTACGCTGCGATCTTTGGTGACGCCGAGCAGTTCGACGCCGACCTCCGCTTTTTGGCTGACGGCGGTATGACCCCGCCTGAGCTGCGTGACGCCTACGCCATCCCGGCCCACACGATCAAACACACCGACCGCCAGGACGCGATGAACGCCTTCTTCTTCTGGGCCGCCTGGGCCTGCGGCACCGAGCGCCCCGCCGAGACCGATGCCACGGTTGCTGAAACCGCCGCTGCTGGCACCGTTCCCGCGATCACCTACACCAACAACTGGCCGCCGGAGCCTTTGATCGACAACCGCCCGTCGGGTCCGATCGTCGTGTGGTCCGTCCTCAGCTTTGTCCTGTTGCTGGGTGGGGTAGGGGCACTGGCGTGGTTTTACGCCGTGTCGAAGCACCATGAAGAGCCGGCGGGCGAGCTTCCCGAGGTGGATCCGCTGCTCGCGCTCAAGCCCAGCCCCAGCATGCGCGCCACGCTCAAATACTTCTGGGTCGTTGCCGCGCTGATCGTGGTGCAGGTCGTCCTGGGGGCGGTCACCGCGCACTACGGGGTCGAGGGCGAGGCCTTCTACGGCATCCCGCTGGCCGAATGGCTTCCTTACTCGGTCACGCGTACCTGGCACACCCAGCTGGGCATCTTCTGGATCGCAACCGCCTGGCTGGCCACCGGCCTCTATATGGCCCCCGCCGTTTCCGGCTACGAACCGAAGCTCCAGCGCCTGGGCGTCAACGTGCTCTTCTCGTGCCTGCTGGTCATTGTGATCGGCACCCTTTTCGGCACCTGGTATTCGACCCGGCAGGAGATGGGGCTGACGGCCAGCTACTGGTTCGGGCACCAAGGCCTCGAATACGTGGACCTCGGCCGCTTCTGGCAATGGTTTCTCTTTATCGGCTTGTTCCTCTGGCTTGGCCTGATGACGCGCGCCATGTGGCCGGCATTCCGCCAGCCGGGCGAGCACAAGCACCTGCTCGGGCTGTTCCTGATCAGCTCACTTGCGATCGCCGGCTTCTATGGCGCGGGCTTGATGTATGGACAAGGCAGCCACTTTGCCTTGATCGAGTACTGGCGCTGGTGGGTGGTGCACCTGTGGGTGGAGGGCTTTTTTGAAGTCTTTGCGACCGTCGTCATTGCCTTCCTCTTCACCCGCATGGGCCTCTTGCAGACGAGCCTTGCGACAGGCGCGGTGCTCTTCAGCTGCACGATTTTCCTCTTCGGCGGCATCATTGGCACCTTCCACCACTTGTATTTCAGCGGCACCCCCACGGCGGTGCTGGCCCTGGGTTCGGTCTTCAGCGCGCTGGAGGTCGTGCCGCTGGTGCTGATCGGCTTCGAAGCCTACGAAAACCTCTCCCTCTCGCGAGCAAAGCGTTGGGTTTCGGCCTACAAGTGGCCTATCTACTTCTTCGTGGCGGTTGCCTTCTGGAATCTCGTGGGCGCGGGCCTCTTTGGCTTCCTCATCAATCCGCCCATCGCGCTCTACTACATGCAGGGGCTCAACACGACGCCCGTGCACGGCCATACCGCATTGTTCGGCGTCTACGGTATGCTTGGCATCGGCCTGACGCTCTTCTGCCTCAAGGGCCTCACGCACCACCGCGAGTGGAAGACCGGCGCGCTCAAGCTGGCCTTCTGGACGATCAACCTCGGCCTCGCCCTGATGGTGCTGATCAGCGTGTTGCCGGTCGGCATCCTCCAGACGATGGCCAGCGTCGAACACGGCATGTGGTATGCCCGCTCGGCCGAGTTTCTCCAGCGCGACGGCATGGACACCCTGCGTTGGCTGCGTGTGATCGGCGACACCATCTTTGCGGTCGGCATCCTTGCGCTGGGCTGGTTCATCGCCGGTCTGCACTTCGGCTGGTCTGCCACGGCCAAGCCCGATGCCGCCGTCCCCACCAAGTAACTTTCCACCTCATCTACCGATTCCCATGACCCAGTTGAATGCCCAAACCACCGTTGGAGAACTCGTCAAGGCCCAGCCCGGCCGTGCCCGCGTCTTCGAGCGCCTGAAGATCGACTACTGCTGCGGCGGCAAGATTCCCTTGGCCGAAGCCTGCGCCAAGCGCGGCATCGATCCCGAAGAAGTGCTCGAACAACTCCGCGCGCTCGATCATGCCACGCCCGAAGCATTCGATGCCGACACGCTCAGCCTTACCGAGCTTGCGCAGCACATCGTCGATACCCACCACGCCTATTTGCGCGAAGAAATGCCACGCCTCGACTTCATGACCCGCAAGGTCGCAGCGGTGCACGGCGATAGCGAGCCCCGCCTGCGCGAGATCCGCGTCGTTTTCGAAGCCTTCCAGCAGGAGCTTGCCCACCACCTCTTGAAGGAAGAAAACGTGCTCTTCCCGCTGGTACGCGAGATCGATCAGGCCGAGTCGTTTGTGCAGATGCCCGGGATGCCGCTGGCCGCCCCGATTGCGCAGATGGAGCGCGAGCACGAAAGTGCGGGCAATGCGCTCGAACAACTCCGCGAGCTGACGGACGACTTCACCCCGCCGGACTGGGCCTGCAATACCTACCGCGCGATGTTCCAGGCGCTCCACCAGCTGGAGTGGGACATGCACCAGCACGTGCACAAGGAAAACAACGTGCTCTTCCCCAAGGCGCTTGAGCGTGCGGCCCAACTGCAGGCGTGCGCCGTCTGAGCTTTCTGAACAACAGACACAGTCAAAAACCATGGTTGGCGGTCGTCGTGCAAACGGCGGCCGCTTTCTTTGGGCGGCTACTCCGCCGTTGCCAGCATCGTGCGCAGGGCTTCCGGCTCAAGCACCCGGATGCGCGCCCCGTCGACCTCGATCCAGCCCGCATCGCGAAAGCGGGCAAAGGCACGGGAAAGCGTCTCGCTCGCCACCCCGAGACGGTTGGCCAGCAGCTTTTTCGAGGTGTCGAGCTGCACCACACCCGGCCCCGCTTGCCCCGTCTCCTCCAGTTGCCGCAAAAGCCAATGGGAGAGGCGCCCCTCGATGTCCTTGAATTTCTGGTCTTCCAGCAGTTGCACGAGGTGCCGGAAGTGGTTGCTCATCGAGGAAATGATATGGAAGGCGATGTCGGGATTGCGTTGGATCAGCTCGCGCAGCGGTCGCCGCTGAATCAAGATCACCTGCGAGGGTTCGATGGCTACCGCATGCACGGGGTAACGGTCTGCTTCAGACAAGGCGATCTCGGCAAATGACGCATAGGGGCGGAAGACGCGAATCACCTGCTCCCGGCCATCCGGCGAGATGCGGTGCGCGTTGATCGCCCCGGCCTGAACGACAAAGAACCCCTCCGCCGGGTCGCCCTCGTGGAAAAGGTATTCGCCCTTGGCCAGCCCACGCAGGCGGCAGGTGGCGGCGACCTCCGCCAGCGCGCTGTCGCTGAGCGCACTGAAGAGCGGGCACTGCTTCAAGGTGCCGTGCAGCACGGCCGCGCGGATCGAACTAGCGGGGGTTGCCATGTGCAGGAGTTTCGCGGCGGGCTTGATCCGCGTCAAGGCGCTGCGCGGCGGGCTTTGCTAGACTTGCCACATGACTTCCGTGAAACCTGAGATGGATCTGGGCGCAATCCTGGCCCAGGGGATCAGCCCGTTGCCCGTGGTGCAGGAGCGCATTGCCGCGTTGGCGCCGGGCGAGGCGCTGGTGCTGTGCGTCCCCTTCGAGCCCGTACCGCTCTACGAGCACATCCGCCAATGGGGGGCGGACTACGCGGTCGCTTCCGATGCCGCCGGCTTTCGCATCACCGTGACCAAGCAGGAGGCCTCCGCGCTGGTGCCGGTCTTTCTCGATCTCCGCCGCCTGCCGCCGCCCGAGCCGATGCAACGCACGCTGGAGACCTTTGCGAGTCTGCCGCCGGGCGGTTGTCTGGTGGTCCACCTGCCACACCGCCCGCGTCCGCTACTGGAGCAACTGGAGGCGCGCGGCATCGCGTGGGAGGAAGACCCGCAGGCCGACGGCAGCTGCCAGATCTATCTCCAGAAAGTCGTGTCATGAAGACGCGCCCCAACTGGCCTTCCGTCGGCGCCACTTTCGCTTTTTTCGCCGCCGCCGTGGCCTTCACGGGCGTCGGGCTGGTAGCGTTCGGGGAATCCTGGCGAGCGGTGGGCGGTTTCGAGCCGGCGCATTCTGCCTTTCTGGCCGGGGTGCACGCGCTCCTGCTTGGCGGGCTGCTGTCGGTCTACCTCGGCGCGGCCCATCAGCTTTATCCGGTGATCAGCGAACGCCGGGCGGCAGCGGGTGGTCTGCTGGCCTGGACGCATGCGGTGCTCCACCTCAGCGGCACTGCCATGATGGTGGTGGCTTTCTGGGGTACGCAACACCGCTTGCTGGTACTGGGTGGTAGCCTGGTCGCGCTTGGGCTGTTGGTTTTTGGCGGTGTGGCCCTGTGGGCGCTGGAACGTCGCCGCGCCTGGACGCCCGAATCGCTCGGCCTCTACGCCGGGCTGTGGTGGTTGCTGCTCGCCCTCGGCCTTGGGTTGTGGATGGCCAGCTTTCGCGCGGGTTGGGTAGGGCTGCCTGTCGCGCTGGCCGAGCTGCGTGGGCTGCACCTGCGGGCCGCTTTCGCCGGGTTTTTCCTGCAAGTGCTGCTGGGCCTGTCCCACCGCCTGGTGCCGATGTTCATCGTTTCGCGGCAGACGGGTCGACGCGCTGCCTTGTTCGCACTGCTCCTGCTCAATGCCGGGCTCGCCTGCGATGCGCTCGGCCTGCTGGCGGAATTGCCTGGCTGGGTGCAGCTCGGGGATGCGCTGCTGGCGTGCTCGATCTTGCCGCACGGCATCGCGACGGCGTTGCAAATCCGCTCCCGCCTGCGCCCGCTCGGTGGCTCGTTCTGGAGCTACGCCCTGGGCACCTTCGGGCTCGGGCTGGTTGCGCTGGCGTGGCTGCTGCGGGGGTTGGGCATGGGGCTGCCGTTCAGCGACTGGGTCCTGCTCGCCGCGTTGCTCCCGCTGGCGCTCGTTCCGATTGCTTTTGCCGTCTCGGCGCGGGTGGTTCCCTTCCTCGCCTGGCAGGTGGCTTGTGCGCCCCTGCTCGGTCGGCAAAAGCTCCCGACCGTGCAGCAACTGTGGTCCGAGCGCCTGCTTTGGGGCGAATTCGGCTGCGTCGTGCTGGCCGCCTTGGCCTGGACGACTTTCCTGATCGAGCCAAGCCCAGCTAGTTGCCTGGTAGCCCTGACCGCCACCGTAGCGCTCTTTGCCATCCGTTTGATCAACTGCGGCCAGCTCTGGCACCGCATCCGCCCTTTCCTTTCCCGCCCATGAATGTGCTAGATTCTACCACGCCAACCGTTGCCGGGGTCATCGAAGCCCTCCGCACGATCGAAGACCCGGAAGTGGGCCTCAACATCGTCGACCTCGGCCTGATCGAGGAAATTCGCCTGCCCGGGGAGGGCGCCGTTGAAGTCGATCTCATTGTGACCTCGCCCGGCTGCCCGCTCAAGGACACGCTGGAAGAGGGGACGCGCTCGGTCGTCGCCGGCCTGCCCGGAGTCCGCCATGCCGCCGTGCGGGTGCGCGACGATATCCGGTGGACGCCCGACCGGATCAGCGATCCGGCCTTGCTGGAGTGAGACGGCCTATCCGCCGATTTCCCACATCTCGCGCTTCGTCTGGGGCGCGGTGGCACTCTGGCGCTGCTCGGAATAGGCGTCGCTGCGCTTGGCCCACAGGCGGCGCAGGTGAAAGGCGAGGTCGTCGGACGTCATGAGCGGATCCTCGACCCAGTGGCGCACGCTAAGGCCGCGCTGGGCAAAGAGGCAGGTCAACACCTCGCCGCGAGCCGTCACGCGCAGGCGACTGCAGTTGCCGCAAAACGGCTGCGTAATGGAGTTGATCAGGCCGATCTCGCCCGCGCCGTCGGCATAGCGGTAGCGCCGGGCGACTTCGCCCGCGTACGCTGGCTCGACCGGCACCAGCGGCCACTCGCGCTCGAGGGTCTCCAGCGCTTCACGCCCGGAGTAGACCTGCGAGCGGTCCCAGCGGTTCTGGTTGCCCACGTCCATATACTCGATGAAGCGGATGGTGATGCCTTCGCGGCGGCCCCAGCGTGCCAGCGGCAACACTTGGTCGTCGTTCAGGCCACGCTGGATTACGGTATTCACCTTTACGCCCAGCCCCGCTGCCTGTGCCGCTGAGATGCCGCGCAGGATGATCGAGGGATCAATCTGCCGACCGGCCACCTGCGCCAGCACCTCAGGGTCGAGCGCATCGAGGCTCACGTTGACCCGCTGCAGCCCGGCCGTCTTCAGGATCGGTGCCAGTCGGGCGAGGGCGATGCCGTTGGTGGTCAGCGCAAGGTCGTCGAGATCCAGCCCGGCAATGCGGGCCACGATCTCCGGCAAGTCGCGGCGCAGGAGAGGCTCTCCGCCGGTCAGCCGCACCTTGCGCGCCCCCAGCTCGACGGCAGCCGCCGCCATCTTGTAAAGCCCGTTGACCGACAGGAGCGCTTTCTCGGGCAAGAAGGCGTAGTCGGGCCCAAAGGTTTCTGCCGGCAGGCAATAGCGGCAGCGAAGGTTGCACCGCTCGATCACCGAGAGCCGCAAGTCGTGGACGGGACGCTGGCGGCGGTCGAGGGGGGTGGTGGATTGCACGGGGGCAGGGGCAAGGGCAGGAAAGGACATGGCGGGTGGTGAAATTTCGGTTCGCCTTGTGCGGCGGGGCAGGGAAACTGGTGGCATGGATGCGCTGATTGAGCCAAGTGGCGTGAATACCCTTCTCCAGCAGGCCGGACGCCAGCTTGGGATCGAAAGCGTGCAATTGCCCGACGCGTTGGGGCGCTGGCTGGCTAACGACATTATTGCCGACCGCGATCAGCCGCCTTACGACCGCAGTATGATGGACGGCTACGCGGTATGTGGCACCGGTCCTCGTTGGCAGGTGGTGGGCCGGACCTGGGCTGGGCAGCCTGTTAGCGAGGATCCGCTGGATGAAGGCGAAGCCATTGAGATCATGACCGGCGCGCCCGTGCCGCCCGATGCCGATGCCGTCGTGCCCTACGAATGGACGCAGCGCGACAAGCAGACGCTCACTATGAATTCCATTCATAGCCTGACCGCTGGTCAATTCATACACGCCCAAGCGTCCGATGCCCCTGCTGGGCGCGTGCTCATTCCTGCTCAGGCCCGACTGGGGCTGCCCGAGATGGGGGTCGCTGCTGCTGTGGGGGCTGTCGCGCTGTCGGTGGTGCGCCGCCCCCGCGTGCACCTGCTGACGACGGGCGATGAAGTGATGCCGGTGCACCTCGCTCCCGCCACACACCAGGTGCGCCAGAGCAATCGCGCGGTGCTGGAGGCGCTGCTGCGGGCGCATGGCGCGGAGGTCGAAAGCAGCCACTTGATCGACGATGCCGACATGATCCGGCGCTGGCTGGAGGCGAGCCGGTCCGCCGACCTGATCGTGGTCGTGGGCGGGATGAGCCGAGGCCAGCGCGACTTCCTGCCGCGCTTGCTCGACGGCATGGGCCGCTGCCTCTTCCACGGCGTCGCCCAAAAGCCGGGCAAGCCGCTAGGCGCGTGGCAAGTCGACGGCGGGCCGCTGGCGCTCGGGCTACCGGGTAACCCCTTGTCGGTGCTTGCCGCCGCCACGCGCTACCTCGTGCCATTGCTGGCCCTGTTGGAGACGGGGCGTTGGCCCGAGCCCATGCATGTGCCGCTGATCGAGCCGGTCGAGACGATGCCGCAGGCCACGCGCCTCATACCCGTGCGGCTGGAGGCGGGCAGGGCACGGCCATTGGCCTTCCAGAACTCCGGGGATTTCGCGGCGGCGGTGGGCGCGACGGGGGTGGTCGAAATTGCACGGGGCGGCATGCCTCCTGCTCAAGAAGGCGTCCCGTACTATCCCTTCCTCCGTTGATGAAACAAACCTTTACCCACCTTACCCCCGAGGGGCAGCCTCAGATGGTCGACGTTACGGCCAAAGAGGTTTCGGCCCGCGAGGCTGTGGCCAGCGCGCAGGTGCGCCTCAATCCCGGCGCGTGGCAGGCCTTGGCCGATGGCGACATCCAGACCAAAAAAGGCCCCGTCTTTCACACCGCGATCATCGCCGGCACGCAGGCCGTCAAACGCACCGCCGACTGGATCCCGTTTTGCCACCCGTTGCCGATCGAAGGCTGCCGCATTACGATCACCCCGGCGGAGGCTCCCATCCTGGAGATCCGTTGCCGCGTGCGCACTACCTACCGTACTGGCGTCGAAATGGAGGCGCTGACGGGTGCCTCCGCTGCCGCGCTGACGATCATCGACATGTGCAAGGCGTTCGGGCCCGACCTCGAAATCCGGCACGTGCGCCTCGAATCCAAGACCGGTGGGGCTTCCGGCGATTACCAGCGGGAGGCCGCCTCGTGAAGCGTTTCGCTCTCGTGCTCGCAGGTGGCAAGAGCCGCCGCATGGGTCGCGACAAGGCCGCCCTGCGCCGCCCCGATGGCCGCACGCAGTTGGAGCATACGGTCGCCCTAGCGCAGCGTTTTGCCGACCGCGTCTACGTCTCGCGTCGGAGCGCTCCCGTGCCGCCCGAGCGCTGGCCGGTGCTGGTCGACCGCTGGCCGGGGCAGGGGCCGCTCGGTGCGATCCTTTCTGCGCAGCTGACGCACCCGCAGGCAGAATGGCTGGTGCTCGCCTGCGACCTCCCGCTACTGGAGGAGCGCACGCTCGAACGCCTGCTCGCCTCGGTGCAGCCTCAGGACGCGGCGGTGGCCTACCGCAGCGAATTCGACGGCAAGCCCGAACCGCTGTGCGCACTCTATCGCCCGGCTCTGTTGCCAGTGGCTCAACGTGCCTGGGCGCTCGATGTCCGCTGCCCGCGCAAGGTGCTGGCGGGGCCGCGTGTGCGGATGCTGCCGCTGCCCTCGCGTCGCGCCCTCGACAACGCCAACACGCCGGCAGACTGGTCGGCGGCCTTCCCGGAGGCGCGCCATGAAGCAGCTTGAGGTGCTCTACTTTGGCAGCCTGCGGGCCCAACGCGGAGTCGGGAGCGAAACGCTTTCAACCGCTGCCGCAACGCCCGCTGCGCTCTATGCCGATCTGGCCGCGCGGCACGGTTTCCGCCTGCCGGTGGAGCGCGTGCTCTTTGCGGTCGACGACGAATACACCGCTGCAGGCGATCCCTTGCCCGCGCGCGGCACCCTGGCGATCATGCCCCCCTTGGCCGGAGGTTGACCATGGCGTGTTTTGAACTCAGCGAAAAACCGGTTGATGTCGCCACTTGGCGGGCGCGTCTGGAGGACCCCGCTGCCGGTGCGATCGCGACCTTCGAGGGGCTGGTGCGTGACCATCACCAAGGCCGTGCGGTCGATCGCCTCAGCTACAGCGCCTACGCGCCGCTGGCGATAAAGGAGGGCGAGAAGATCCTGACTGAGGCGCGTGCCCGCTTTCCCTTGGCGGCGGCCTATGCCGTCCACCGCATCGGCGATCTCGCGATTGGCGACTGCGCGGTCTGGGTAGGCGTCTCCTCCGGGCACCGGCAGGAAGCCTTCGCCGCGTGCAGCTGGATCATCGACGCGATCAAGGAGCGCGTGCCCGTCTGGAAAGAAGAATTCTACGCCGACGGCAGCGTGGAGTGGGTCGATCCTACTGCGCCGCGGCCAGCTGGGCGTTGATCGGCAGGTCGTCGTAGCGGATGATGTTCTTGCCCTGCAGGGCAATGGCGGCCTCTTCGGCCAACCCGAGAAACGTCTCCTCCAGCAGATTCAGCGCCTTGCCCTTGAGCGTCAACAGGCCCCACTCGCGTTTCAGGCGCGGGGCGGGCAGAGGACGCGAGATCAGCTTGCCGGCGGCAACGTCTTTCTCGATCACCCAATCGGCGACCACGCCTACGCCTTGGCCGATGCGCGCCATCTCCTTGATCGCCTCCATACTGCCCACTTCCAGAGGTGGGCGCAGGCGCATTCCAGCCCGATTGAGGTAGGCTTCCAGCATGGAAAAGGTCAGGCTGCTGCGGGCGTAGCTTAGGATCGTTTCGCCCGCGAGGTCTTCGACGCTGATCGAGCGCTGCCGCGCCCAGGCGTGCTGGGGCGAGAAGACCAGCCTCAGCTCGTCGGAAAAGAGCGGGTAAAAGGTCAGGTCGGTGGCCGCGACGGGGCGGATGCCCACCGCGAGATCCACCTGGTTGTGCCGCAGTGCTTCAACACTCGCTGGGGTGTCAGCGGGTACGAGCGCGACGTTGCAGTGGGGGAACGACTGCTTGAACTCGCGCAGGATCGAAGGCACAAGGTATTGGCAGGCCGTGTTGCTGGCGGCCACCCGCAGGCGACCGCGGCCCCACTCGTTCAGCTCGTCCAGCTTGTGCCGCAGCCGGAACATGCTCTCCACGATCTGCTGCGCCTCAGTGTGGAAGATTTCGCCGTGCTCGGTCAACAGCAGCCGCTGGCCCGCGCGCTTGACCAGTTTGTAGCCCAGATCGGTTTCCAGTGCCTTGATCGAGTGGCTGATGGCGCTTTGCGTCAAGTTCAGCTCGTGGGCGGCGCGCGTGTAGCTGCCGGTGCGGGCAAGCGTAACAAAGTTGAGCAACTGACGGCTGTCCAGCAATGAGGGCATGGCTTTATTGAAGCGAGAACTGGGCCAGCTTTGGCCAATCGGCCGCTTTGGCATGTTCTTGGCTGGAGAGGTTTCCATGACAAGGGTTACCCCGCAGGGCAGTCAGAACTGGCGCCTCGGCTTCGTACAACTATGCGACGCGGCGCCGCTCATCATGGCGGCCGAGCTCGGTTACTTCCGGGAGGAAGGGCTGTTTGTGGAGCTGTCGCGCGAAATGGGCTGGGCGACCCTGCTGGACAAGATCGTCCAGGGGGAGTTGACGGCGGCGCACGCGCTCGGGCCGCTGCCGCTGGCCGCAAGCATTGGCCTCGGTTCGTTCGCAACAGTCTGCCAAGGCCTGATGGTGCTCAACACCCACGGCAACGCGATCACGATCAGCCGCAAACTGGTCGACGAGGGGGTTAAAACCTCTGAAGATTTCGCCACCTATGTGCGGCAAAACCGCTGGGAACGGCGCTTCGTCCTCGGCTCGGTTTCGCCCTTTTCCACGCACCATTATCTCCTGCGGCGCTGGCTGTCGCAGATTGGCCTCACGCCGGGCAAGCAAGTCGATGTCGTCACCCTGCCGCCGCGCCAGTTCCTGCGCCACCTGGAGTCCGGCACCGTCATTGGCGCGTGCGTGGGAGAGCCCTGGAATTCCATGGCCGTAAGCCTGGGATTGGGCGCGATTATGGCCCTCTCTCGCGAGATCGAGCCCAACCACCCGGAGAAGGTACTGATGGCCCGTCGCGACACGATTGACGCCAATCCACAGGAGGTCGAGGCGCTGCTGGTGGCCCTGATCCGTGCCGCCAACTGGTGCGACGACCCGGCCAACGCCGACCAACTGGCGCAAACGCTTTCCCGCCGCGTCTACCTCGACATGCCGGCCCCTGCGATCAAGGCCAGCCTGCAGGGCACCTTCTCCCGTGGCGTGGAGGGTCTGGAGGCGCCGGGGCCGATGTTCCAGTTTGGCGGCCCAAAGGTGCAGGAGATCACGCTGCCCAAGGCTCGCTGGCTGCAGCGCTGCCTCGTGCAGAGCGGGCAGATGGAGAGCAGCCGCCAGCTTTCGGATGAGCAATTACGCTCTATCTATGCTCCGGCCTTGTATAAGAAGGCTCAGGTGCGCCTGGACCGCTCCGAGCGGCAAATCAGCTAACGCTCCCAGGGCGGGGCCTGCTCACAGGTCCGCAGGTGCAGGGTTGAGGACGGGGTCGTGACCGTCTATCGCGCGGTTTATCGGTCCAAACCGCATCGATTGGGCGCTGCTCGGAGAAGAGCGTTCAGCGCAGTATGAATCGTGGTCATACTTTTACGGACGACGATGAACTGTATGAATTTGCCCATTTGCTGGTCAAGGTAAGCCAGTTGCAACAGGGGAGGGCAGGCTTCCAGGCCGCCAATATCTCCATCCTGCTTGTAAAAAATGCACCTGACTCAAATTCGTTCCGCTCGTCCCGCCCTGGCCGCTTTCGGCACCCTCCTGCTCTGCTCCGCTGCCGGGGCTGCGGAAACGCCGCTCGATGCCCTCGCCGAGGGCAAGGCCAACCTGACCTTGCGCCCCCGCTATGAATCCGCCGACCAGGACGGCCTCGACACCTCCCATGCGGCGACGCTCAAGACGCTGCTTGGATACACGACCGAACCCTGGCAGGGCTTTTCCGCCCAGATTGAATTTACCGATACCCGCGTGCTCGACGATGGGGCCTACAACGCCGCCGGTCTCAACGGCGAACCGGGCAAGACCGTCGTCGCCGACCCTGAGACGACCGAGCTCAACCAGGCTTACCTCCAGTTCGCCAACGAATACACGCTCGTCAAGGGCGGCCGTCAGCGGCTGATCTACGACAACGCCCGCTTTATCGGCAACGTCGGCTGGCGCCAGAACGAACAGACTTTCGACGCCGGGCTCGTGCGCCTGGAGCCGGTCAAGGGACTCAAGCTCGACTACGCTTACCTCGACCACGTCAACCGCATCTTTGCGGACGAGCGCGACTGGGAGAGCGATTCACACCTGATCCACCTCGCCTATGCGATCACGCCCACCGTCAGTGTCGGGGCCTACGCCTATCTGCTCGACCTTGAAGGCGCGGGCGCGTCGGAGACGGAGACTTTCGGCGGCTTTGTGGCAGGCTCGCTGCCGCTCGACGGCGTGAAGCTGACCTACCGGGCCGAAGCGGCCTGGCAAGACCGTGACGACGCCAACATCGATACGTGGTACACGCACCTGCAGGGTGGGGCGGAGATCGGCGCGCTCAAGCTCGGCCTCGGTTACGAGCTATTGGGCAGCGACGAGGGCAAGGGCCAGTTCCTGACTCCCCTCGCCACCGCGCACGCCTACAACGGCTTTGCCGACGCCTACCTCGACAACGGGGGCGCGGGAGGCCTGCAGGACTTCTACGCCAGCGTGGGCTACAAGGTCGGCAAGCTGGGCGGCACCGTCTTTTACCATCACTTCCAGTCCGATGAGGGCGAGGCCGCCGACGGCGACGAAGTGGACCTCGTGCTGACCTATCCGATCCATGAAAAAGTGACCGCGCTGGTCAAAGTTGCCCTTTACGACGGCGACACCCGGGCCGACGTCAGCCGCGTCATCGCCGAACTCACCTTCGCTTACTGAAGCATTCATGAGGTTTCCAGAGAAGTATGAATTTCATTCATGCGCTGCGTGAACCGAATCGCCTGCACAGTTTTGGCCAATTGGCACCACTGGCACCACAGCCGCTCATAAGAAAAATTAACCACTGCGATCACACCAGACCCATCCATTCGCTATCCATGAAAAGCCTGGTCACTTTTTGCGCCACCCTCCTCACCGTCGCCTCTTCCTTTGCGGCGCTGGAGAAGACCGAACTCAAATTTGGGTTCATCAAACTCACCGACTGCGCCCCCCTCGTCATCGCGAAGGAGAAGGGCTTTTTCCAGGACGAAGGCCTGTCGGTCGAAGTCGTTGCCCAGCCCAACTGGAAGACGCTGCTCGACAACGTCATCAACGGCAACATCGACGGCGCCCACATGCTCAGCGGCCAGCCCATCGCCGCCACCATCGGCATCGGCACGCAGGCCCATGTGGTCACGGCCTTCACGATGGACCTCAACGGCAACGCGATCACCGTCTCCAATAATATCTGGGAACGCATGCAGGAGATCGACTTCGACCTCGACACCCCCTTCCCGGAGCACCCGATCCCGGCCACCGCGCTCAAGCCCATTGTCGATGAAATGCTCGCCACGGGCCAGAAGCTCCAGATGGGCATGGTCTTCCCCGTCTCGACCCACAATTACGAGCTGCGCTACTGGCTCGCCGCCGCCGGCATCCACCCCGGCATGTATACCGAGACCGATGTTGGGGGCCGCACG
Source organism: Verrucomicrobiota bacterium JB022 (assembly GCA_030673845.1). Lineage (NCBI taxonomy): Bacteria > Pseudomonadati > Verrucomicrobiota > Verrucomicrobiota bacterium JB022. The sequence goes on along the minus strand of JAUTCQ010000020.1, from coordinate 28,796 downwards.
GACGCCCAGGTCGAGCTGTCGGTCACGCCGCCGCCGATGATGCCCACCGTGCTCGAAGCTGGCAACATTCACGGCTACTGCGTGGGCGAGCCCTGGAACCAGCAAGCGGTGACCAAGGGCATCGGGGTGCCGGTCGTGACGAATTACGACATCTGGCAGAACAACCCGGAAAAGGTCTTCGGCGTCACGAAAAAGTGGGCCGATTCCAACCCGAACACCCACGTGGCCGTCGTCAAGGCGCTGATCCGCGCCGGGCGCTGGCTCGATGAAGCCGACGCCAGCGGCCACTACGTCAACCGCGACGAGGCCGTGCGCATCCTCAGCCAGCCCAACTACGTGGGCGCCGACTTCAACGTGATCAAGAATTCGATGACCGGCTACTTCTACTTCCAGAAGACCGACAAGCGCGAGATGCCCGACTTTAACGTCTTTTACAAGTATCACGCCACCTACCCGTGGTACAGCGACGGCATCTGGTTCCTCACGCAAATGCGCCGTTGGGGCCAGATCACCGAAGCCAAGCCCGCCGAGTGGTATGCAGAGACGGCCAGGAAAGTCTACCTCCCCGAAGTCTATCTGGCCGCCGCTCAAGAGCTGCTCGACGAGGGCCTGATCGAAAAGAGCGAGATCCCGTGGGAGACCGACGGCTACAAGCCTGCCACCTCCGCCTTTATCGACGGCATCGCTTTCGACGCCCACGACCCGATCGGCTACCTCAACAGCCACCAGATCGGCAACAAGGACTTTGCCGGCACGACGGCCGGCAAGTGACGTAACAGCCTGGAAACCACCGGCCCGGGCGGCGTCTTGCCATTCGCCGCCCGGGATCGGCCCAGACCTCCCAACCACCTTTCCCGCACCACCCACCATGGCCTTCAAATACAAGCTTCTCAAAGCCATCGACGTCGCCGGCCTGCAGGTCTTCGACCCCGTCGTGCGCCTCCTCTACGGCGAAGAGCCCAAGGAGCAGCTGCGCCGCATCGGCCTCTTTATCGTCATCCCGCTCCTGACGCTCGCCGCTTTCGTCGCCTTGTGGGCCTACGTGGGTCCTCGCCACAAGACCAAGGCCGGTGAGGTGCCGTCGCCCGCCGTCGTCTACCAGGCCGGCCGCGACACCTGGCAATTCGACGAGTGGGAAGACACCAAGGCCGCGGATTACCTCCGTTCGGGTGCCGACCGCGAAAAGGCCCTCGCCGCCGTTGAGGTCCGCATGGCCGAGCTGGAGCCGCTGGCCCAACAGCGCGCCGAAGAGCTGGGCAAGGTCGAAGAGACCTACCGCAGCCAGATGATGGAGCAAGCCAAGCCGCTTTACGACGAATACCGCGACCTGCGCGTGGCCTTCCGCGATGAGTCGAAGCAGCGCGAGGCGGCCCTGTCCGCTGAGGCCGCCCAACTGCCCGCCGGCGACGCCGAAGCGCGTCAGGAGTTCCTTGCCGCCGTGCGCGAACATCGCGCCTGGGAAGAAGCGGAGAAGAACAAACTGAGTGCCTTCAAAGACCAGATCAGCGAGATCGAAAACGCCCGGTCGCCCGAGCTGGAAGCCGCCCGCCGCGCCAGCAACGCCGCCGCGCAAGAGCTGCAATTCCTCCGCAAGCGCCGCGACATCCTCACCACCGACAGCCAGAGCCTGAAGCTGGCCGAGGCTCAGGCGCAGCTCAAGGAGCGCGAAGAAGCCTTCCTCGGTGCCCAGAGCGGCGACGATACCCTCGCTCTGGCCAACCAGATACTCGCGCAAGAGCAGACGCTCAGCCGTATCGAAACCTCCACCTACGCCAAGCCCTGGACGCTGCCCGACCAGATCGCACGCAGTATCCTCTGCGTCTTCACCGGCTTTGTGCTCGCTTCGATCGTCGCCATCCCAATCGGCATTCTCTGCGGCCTCAATCGGGTCTTCATGGCCGCGATGACGCCGCTGATCAGCCTCTTCAAGCCGGTTTCGCCCATCGTGTGGCTCCCCATCGTGTTCATCATCGTCGGCGGATTCATCCCCGAGCCCGATAACTCGGCCTTGCTCGACTTCTTCAACGCCATCCCCTTCCTCGGCGCGTATGACGTGAACCCTGCGTTCCTGTCTTCCGCCATCACCGTCGCGCTCTGCTCGCTCTGGCCCACCTTGGTCAACACCGCGTTCGGCGTCGCTGCGATCGACAAGGACCACCTCAACGTCGCCCGCGTGCTGCGCCTCGGCTTCTGGAGCCGTCTGGTGAAGATCGTGATCCCGTCCGCGCTGCCGCTGATCTTTGCCGGCCTGCGCATCTCCCTCGGGGTGGGCTGGATGGTGCTGATCGCCGCCGAGCTGCTCAGCTCCAGCGAAGGCATCGGCAAGTTTGTGTGGGACATGTTCAACAACGGCTCCTCGCAGACCTTCGCCCAGATGTTCGTGGTCGTCTTCGTGGTCGGCGCCATCGGCCTCGCCCTCGACCGCATCATGATCGTCTTCCAACGCCTCGTCTCCTTCGACGGCGCCCCCACCGCGCTGTAAGGGGAAAAACCTGTTCAACAGAAGGACACAAAGAACTCAGAGAAAGGGACATGAAAAATCTTGTTCATTCTGAACTCTTCGTGCCCTTCGTGTTCTTCTGTTAAATCCAAACCTTTCTTTATCATGGCCTTTCTCGAACTCGACAACGTCTCCCTTGGCTTCGGTCCGCCGAACAACCGCACGGAGGTGCTGAAGGACGTCAACCTGCAGGTGCGGGAAAACGAATTCGTCGCCATCATCGGCTTCTCCGGTAGCGGCAAGAGCACCCTCGTTTCGCTCCTCGCCGGTCTGCAGCAGCCCGAGAAAGGCCAGGTGCGCATGAAGGGCAAGCCGGTGACCGAGCCCGGCCCGGAGCGCGGCATCATGTTTCAGAACTACTCGCTGCTGCCCTGGCTCAGCGTCTACGGCAACATCGAGCTCGCGGTGAAGCAGGTCTTCCCCAAGCACAGCAAGGCTCAGCGCAAGGCCCACATCGAGCGCTATATCGAGATGGTCAGCCTCACGCCCGCGACCGAGAAGAAGCCGCACGAGCTCTCCGGCGGGATGCGCCAGCGGGTATCGCTCGCCCGGACGCTTGCCATGCAGCCCGAGGTGATCCTGCTCGACGAACCGCTCTCGGCCCTCGACGCCCTCACCCGCGCCAACCTGCAAGACGAGATCGTCCGCATTTGGGAAGAAGACCGCCGCACCGTCGTCATGATCACCAACGATGTCGACGAGGCCCTGCTGATGGCCGACCGCGTGGTGCCGCTCACGATGGGCCCGAATGCCACCCTGGCCGACGCCTTCGAGATCGACCTGCCGCGCCCCCGCGACCGCACCCTCTCGAACTCCGACCCGGCGTTCAAGCACCTGCGCACCCGCATCTCGCAATACCTAATCGGCCTTAATAAGGAGGCCAAAGCCCTGCGGACCGACCAGCGCAAGGAGATGCCCGACGTGCGCCCGCACGACTTCTACGAAACGCGCCGCACGCGCGTCTGGGAACGCAAGTCCAAGACCGACACCGCGGCTTAAGTAAATCTCTCAACAGAAGAGCACCAAGAGCGCAAAGAATGGCATAAATTTTAGAACTTAGTGTTCTTAGCGTGCTTCTGTTAAATCCTTAATTTTCCTCAATATTCATCATGCGCCAGGACCGCTACGTAGAAATTTCCAACCTCGTCAAAGCCTACCCGAATCCCTTCGGCGAAGACGTGAAGGTTGTCGATGGTTTTAACCTTATCGTGCGTCAGGGGGAGGTTATCTCCGTCATCGGCCACTCCGGTTGCGGCAAGAGCACGGTCCTGACGATGGTCGCTGGGCTCAACCCGATCAGCGCGGGCGGTATCGTGGTCGACGGCCACGAAATCGACGGCCCTGGTCCGGACCGCGCGGTAGTCTTTCAAGCGCCCTGCCTGCTGCCGTGGATGACGGCTTTCCAGAACGTCAAGATGGGGGTCGACCGCGTCTACCCGCACGCCACCAAGCAGCAGCGCCACGACATCGTGGAGTATTCGCTCAGCGTCGTCGGGCTGGCCGATTCGATGCACAAATACCCGCGCGAGATGTCGGGCGGGATGCAGCAGCGGGTAGGCATTGCCCGCGCCGTCGCGCTGAAGCCCAAGATGTTGCTGCTCGATGAGCCCTTTGGCCGCCTCGATTCGCTCACCCGCATGGAGTTGCAGGACGTGATCCTCGAGATCCTCGACCGCGAGCACATCACCACGATGATCATCACGCACGACGTGGACGAAGCCATCTACATGTCCGACCGCGTGTGCATGATGACCAACGGCCCCGGGGCGAAGGTCGGGCGCGTGCTCGACATCGAGTTCGAGCGCCCCCGCGACCGCGCCGCCCTGCTGGAGACGGACCAGTTTTACCGCTACCGCCAGGCCCTGCTTTCGTTCCTCGACGAATGCGAAGAACAGAAGCACGCCGCGAAGAAAAATAAAGCTACCACGGCTCCAAACAAGCCCAAGCAAACCGTGATGCAGCGCATCGCCGCCATCTTTTAATATAAGATAATTGGAACAGAAGTTTTGGGAGTGTAGGGAGTTGATTAAAGAGAATCGAAAACCTCCTGTTTGGAACTCCTGAAACTCCTCTAACTCCTGTTCATCATAAACCTTTTTTCATCATGAATACCGCCGCTTTCACCGACGAACAGAAGCAATACCTGCAAGGCTTTTTTGCGGGCGTGCAGCAGCGTGGCTTGCCCTTCCTCGGGCAGAACCGGCAGGGGCAGTTTACGGGCGATCCGCAGCAGGCCGTGGAGGAGGAAATCGTCTACGGCACCCCGCTCGAAGACCTGTGCAAGGAAGAGCGGATCAAGCATGAGCAAAACGGCCTCGACGTGTGGGACAAGATCGTCGCGCTTTCCGAGGTCGACCAGTTCCCCGAGGGGGGCGACATGTTCCGCTTCAAGTTTTACGGCCTCTTCCACGTCAAGCCCGCGCAAGACAGCTTCATGCTGCGCTGCCGCATCGCGGGGGGCCGCCTGCTCAGCCACCAGCTCGCCGGCCTCGCCGAGATCGCCGAAGACTGGGGTGGGGGCTACGCGCACGTTACCACCCGCGCCAACCTCCAGATCCGCGAGATCATGCCGCGCGACACGATCAACACCCTGATCAAGCTCGACGAGCTGGGCCTGACCTCCCGCGGCTCCGGGGCGGACAACATCCGCAACGTCACCGCCTCGCCCACCTCCGGCTTCGATGCGCAAGAGCTGATCGACGTGATGCCCTACGCGCGGGCCATGCACCATTACATCCTCAACCACCGCGACCTCTACGGCCTGCCGCGCAAGTTCAACATCGCGTTCGACAGCGGCGGCTCGATCAGCGTCTGCGCCGATACCAACGACATCGGCTTTTACGCCACCCGCGTCGGCGAAGGCCACGGGGTGGAGCCAGGCGTCTACTTCCGCGTGCAGCTCTGCGGCATAACCGGTCACCGGCAGTTCGCCAGCGACTGCGGCCTCCTGATCAAGCCCAGTGAGGCCATCCCGGTCGCCGCCGCGATGGTGCGCGTGTTCATTGAGCACGGCAACCGTACCAACCGCAACAAGGCGCGCCTCAAGTATCTGGTCGACGAGTGGGGTGTGGAGAAATACCTCGACGAGGTCGCCAAGAAGCTCGCGTTCCCGCTCCGCCGCCTCGCGCTGGACAAGTGCGAGCCGCGCCCCGCTACTAACCAGCACGGCTACGTCGGCGTGCACGGGCAGAATGACGGCCGCCACTACGTTGGCGTCGTCACGCCCGTCGGTCGCATGTCGCCCGCCCAGATGAAGGGCATTGCCACCCTCGCCAGCCGTTACGGGGCCGGCGAAATCCGCCTCACGGTGTGGCAAAACCTGCTTATCCCCCACGTCGCCAGCGAAGACGTCGAGCCGCTGCTGCAAGGCCTGCGCGATCTCGGCCTGACGCACGAGACCACGACGGTCAAGGCGGGCCTCGTCGCCTGCACCGGCAACCAGGGCTGCAAATACGCCGCTACCGACACCAAAGGCCATGCCGCCGCCCTCGGCGATTACCTTTCCGAGCGCTTCCAACTCGACCGCCCGATCAACATTCACCTGACCGGCTGCCCGCACTCCTGCGCCCAGCACTACATTGGCGACATCGGCCTGCTGGGCGCGAAGGTCAAGCGCGGCGACTCCAGCGTCGAGGGCTACCATGTCTTCGTCGGGGGTGGGGTGGACGAGCGTCAGTCCATCGGCCGCCAGCTCTTTGCCAGCGTGCCGTTCGACGAGCTGAAGCCGCTGCTGGCCGAAGTGGTCGAGGGCTATCTGGAGCACCGCGAGCCCGGCGAGACCTTCTGGCAGTTCACGCGCCGCCACACGATCGAAGAACTCAAGAACCTCCTTTCGCTGCAAACCGCCGCCGCGTAAGCCACGCATGTCCGACTCGGTCACAGTCGAGCGCTCGCCCATCGAGCAATACCTGCGGCAACAGCAGGACATGGGCACGCCCGTCGAACGCTTCTCCAAGCTGCACGACGCGGGAGGCCCAGCCATGGCGCCCTACTACCGCGACCTCATCCCGCTGAGCCAGCCCAAGCCGGGCGAGCAATACGCCTTCGAGGTCGACATGGACGCGTGCACCGGCTGCAAGGCCTGTGTCGCCGCCTGCCACAGCCTCAACGGCCTCGAAGAGGAAGAAACCTGGCGCGACGTGGGCCTGATCGTGGGCGGCAGCGGCAACGCACCTTATCAGCAGACGATCACCAGCGCTTGCCACCACTGCGAAGATCCCGGTTGCCTGAACGGTTGCCCGGTGCTCGCCTATGAGAAGGATCCGCTGACGGGCATCGTCCGCCACCTCGACGACCAGTGCATCGGCTGCCAATACTGCGTGCTCAAGTGCCCCTACGACGTGCCGAAGTTCTCGGAGCGGCTGGGCATCGTGCGCAAATGCGACATGTGCCACGGACGTTTGGCTGAAGGCGAGGCCCCCGCCTGCGTGCAAGCCTGCCCGACCCAGGCGATCAAGATCACGATCGTCTCCAGGACCGCACCCGCCGCCGAAAAGCCAGCCAACGACGCCTTTCTCGCCGCCGCGCCAGCCCCGGAATACACCCGGCCGACGACCCGCTACATCTCGCAGCGCCCGGTGCCGGCAAACGCTCGCGCCGCCGATACCGAGGTGCTGCGCCCCCAGCACGCCCACACTCCGCTGGTGGCGATGCTGACGCTCACCCAAGCCGCCGTCGGCCTGCAAACCGCCGCCACGCTTACGAATCACCCGCTCTGGCTGGAGGCCATCACTGCCGTGCTGCTCGGGGCTGGCCTCACCGCCAGCATCCTGCACCTGGGTCGCCCGCTCGGAGCCTGGCGCGCGTTCCTCGGCCTGCGCCGCTCCTGGCTCAGCCGCGAGATCGTGCTCTTCGGCGGCTACGCACCGGCGTTCTTCAGCTTGGTGGCCGTGCACCATTTCCTTTTCGCGCTGCCCCTGCCGGTCTGGGGCGGGCTGACGCTGCTCGGCTGGCTCGCGGTCGGCAGCAGCATGATGATCTACCACGACACGCACCGCCGCTTCTGGCACTGGCCACGCACGAGCCTGCGCTTCTTCGGCGTCGCCGCCACGGCTACGCTCTCCGGGCTCAGCCTCGCCACCGGACCGCTCTGGGGCCTCGCCGCCGCCGGGGCACTCGCCACGAAGCTCTTCCTCGAATTTCGCCCGCTCTGGGCGAAGGGCACGTCAAGCGTCTCCACGCGCCTTATGCGCGGACCGCTTCGGCGGTGGACCCTTGCTCGCGCCGCCTGGGGTGGGGGTGCCATCGCCGCGTGGTTAGCCTCCGTTGCGTTGGGGCTGCCGCTTTTGGCCGGTCTGGCCGGGCTGCTCTTCCTCGTGGGCGAATTCTGCGAGCGCGTGCTCTTCTTCAAAGCCGTCGACGCACCCAAAATGCCGGGAGGTATGACCGCATGAGCCCTTTAAACACGATAGACCGCCCTTATTCCCTCCGCCGCTGGCAAGGCCCGCTGACCGAAGATCTCGTGCGCCGTCCGGGCCAGTTCGGTCTCGGTCAGTTGCCCTCGCGCCTCCAGCCCGACGCCACGGTCAAGAGCGTCTGCGGTTTTTGCGCCACCGGCTGTTCGCTCAACGTGCACCTGCATCAAGGGGAGGCGATCAACCTCAGCGCGTCGCCGCAGTATCCGGTCAACCTCGGGATGGCCTGCCCCAAAGGCTGGGAAGCCCTCACGCCGCTGGCTGCTCCAGACCGCGCCACCGTGCCCCTCTTGCGCGGCGCCGGCGGCATGCAACCCATCGAGTGGCACCAGGCGCTGGCGACCTTCCGCGACCGCTTCAAGGCGATTCAGGCGCAGCACGGCAAGGCCAGCGTTGCGTTCCTGAGCACGGGCCAAATCCCTTGCGAAGAAATGGCCATGCTCGGTTGTTTCGCGAAGTTCCAGATGGGCGTCCTGCACGGCGACGGCAACACCCGCCAGTGTATGGCCACCGCCGTGGCAGCCTACAAACAGTCGTTCGGCTTCGACGCGCCCCCCTACACCTACGCAGACTACGAAGAGTCCGACGTGATCGTGTTTGTCGGGGCTAACCCCTGCATCGCGCACCCGATCATGTGGCAGCGCGTGATGCGCAACCGTCGCAGCCCCGAGATCGTGGTGGTCGACCCGCGCAAGACCGAGACCGCCATGGCCGCGACGCGCCACCTCGCGATCCAGCCCAAGAGCGACCTCGCGCTGTTCTACGGCCTCGCAAACCTCCTCATCGAGTGGGGCGCGGTGGACCGGGCCTTCGTGGACGCCCATACGGAAGGTTTCGACGAGTTTGCCGCTTTTGTCCGCGACTACGACCTACCGGCCGCCGCCGCCCGTTCGGGCCTGACGGAGGCACAGATCCTGAGCTTTGCCGAGCTACTGGCTTCGGGCAAGCGGGTGTCGTTCTGGTGGACGATGGGAGTCAACCAGAGCTACGAAGGCACCCGCATCGCGCAGTCGCTGATCAACCTCGCGCTGATGACCGGCAACATCGGCAAGCCCGGCACCGGGGCCAACTCCATTACCGGCCAGTGCAATGCGATGGGTTCCCGCCTCTTCAGCAACACGACCAACCTGCTCGGCGGCCACGACTTCAAGAACCCGGCCCACCGCACAAAGGTCGCGGCCGCGCTGGGAATCGACCCCGACCGCATCCCCACCGAGAACAGCCTCGCCTACGACCAGATCCTCGAAGCGGTCGAGGCAGGGCAGATCAAGGGGCTGTGGATCATTGCGACCAACCCCGCCCATTCATGGATTGAGCAGGGCCGCTTCCGCCGACTGCGCGAGCAACTGGACTTCCTCGTGGTGCAAGACATGTATCACAGCACCGAGACCGCACAGATGGCCGACCTGCTGTTGCCCGCCGCCGGTTGGGGCGAGAAAGACGGCGTCTTTATCAACTCCGAGCGCCGCATCGGTCGCATTCGCAAGACGCGTCGCGCACCCGGCCAGGCGCTCTCCGATTTCTACATTTTCAAGGCACTCTCCGACACCTGGGACAACAGCCGCCTGTTTGAGCGCTGGCAGAGCCCCGCCGACGTATTCCAGACGCTCAAGGAAGTCAGCCGAGGCCAGCCCTGCGACATCACCGGCATCCGCGATTACGACCACCTCGACGAGCAGGGCGGAATCCAGTGGCCCTGCCCGGAGGGTATCGCGCCGGAGAAGGAGCGCCGCCTCTTCGCCGATGGTCGCTTCTTTACGCCCAGCGGTCGTGCACGCTTCCATTTCGATCCTCCCGCCGCCGTGCCCGAGCCGACCGATGGGGAATACCCGTTCTGGCTGCTCACCGGGCGCGGCAGCTCCGCCCAATGGCACACGCAGACCCGCTCGGCCAAGAGCGACGTGCTCCGCAAGCTCGGCCCCAAGGAGCTGTGCCTCGAAATCTGCCCCGACGACGCCCACCGCCTCGGCATCGAGCCGCAACAGCGCGTGCGGGTCCGCTCGCGACGCGGCGAAACGCTCGCTACCGCCGTCATCGTGCCCACCGTGCAACCTGGCCAGGTTTTCCTGCCGATGCACTTCCCCGGCACCAATTTCCTTACTCACCAAATTGTCGATCCCCATTCGCGCCAGCCCAGCTACAAAGGCTGCGCCGTCACCATCGAACTAGTTTGAATAACGATTATGAACAGGAGTTAAAAAGAGTGAAAAGGAGTTGCAGAAAACGACCATGAGCCTGAACCCACCTGTAATCAGACTCTTTTTAACTCCTTTTAACTCCTGTTCCAATTTTCCACCTCCACCTTTTCGATCCATGCCTGCGACATTGCCCTTCATTCCCGATAACGCGCCGTTTACCATCGAACAGCGCTCCTGGCTCAACGGATTCCTCGCCGGGCTCTTTTCCGAGCGCGAGGGTGAAGCCGAGAACGCCGCGCCCGCCCAGACGTTGACCGTGCTCTACGGCTCGCAGACCGGCAACGCCGAGGGTCTCGCCAAGCAGACCCGCAAGGCGGGCGAAAAGGCGGGTTACGCGGTGAAGGTCTCGGACATGGCCGCCTTCGACCCGGCGCAGCTCAAGGACGCCCAGACGGTCCTGATCATCACCAGCACCTACGGCGAGGGTGAGCCGCCGGACAACGCCCGTGCGCTCTACGACTTCCTCCACGCCGAAGGTGCGCCGCAGCTCGACGGCCTCCGCTTCGCCGTGCTGGCCTTGGGCGACTCCAACTACCCGGACTTTTGCCAGACGGGCAAGGATTTCGATGCTCGACTCGAAGCCCTTGGCGCCACCCGTATCCTCGACCGGGTCGATTGCGATGTGGACTACGACGAGCCCTTTGAAGGCTGGGTCAAGCAGGTGCTCGAAGAGGCACGGGACGAGTCCGCCGCCGGGAAGGCACCGCAGATCAGTGTTTCCGAGCCCGAAGAAGACGCCGCGCCCGAATACTCCAAGCGCAATCCCTTCATGGCCGAGATCGTGGACAACCGTGTGCTCAATGGACCCGGCTCGGGCAAGGAGACCCGGCATGTAGCGTTTTCGCTCGCAGGCTCCGGCCTTAGCTACGAGCCGGGCGATGTGTTGGGCGTTTACCCACGTAACTGCTCCTCCGCCGTGGCCGATTTGATCGCTGCGGCAGGCCTGAAGCCGGACGATGCGGTCGCGGGCGGCACGTTGCAGGAGGTCCTGAGTACCGAGCGCGACATCTCTCGCCTCACGTTGCCGCTGGCCCAGGCAATGGCCGCCCGCTGCGACGCTACGCTCGACGAGCTGTGCGCCGAAGCCGAGAAGTTTGCCGCCTACGCCGATGGCCGGGAGCTGATCGACCTCTTTACCGACTATCGCCCGCAGTTCGAGAATGCGGATGCGCTGGTGCAAAGCCTGAAGAAGCTCCAGCCGCGCCTCTATTCGATCTCGTCCAGCCCGCGCGCCAACCCCGGCGAGGTGCACCTGACGGTGGGCCGCGTGCGCTATGAGACGCATGGGCGCGGTCGCAAGGGCGTCTGTTCGGACTTTCTGGCCTGCTGCGAGGTTGGCAGCAAGGTGGGGGTCTACCTGCAGGCCAACGCCCACTTCAAGCTGCCCGCGCAGCCGGAGACGCCCGTCATCATGATCGGGCCCGGCACCGGCATCGCGCCCTTCCGCGCCTTCCTGCACGAGCGCAAGCACGTCGGCGGAGGCCGCAACTGGCTCTTCTTCGGCGACCAGAAATCGAGCTGCGACTTCCTCTACCGCGACGAGCTGGAAAGCTTCCGCACCGACGGCGTGCTCAGCCGCCTCAGCCTCGCCTTTTCGCGCGACCAGGAGCGCAAGATCTACGTGCAGCACCGCATGCAGGACGAAGGCGCGGAGCTGTTTCGCTGGCTCGAAGAGGGCGCACACGTCTACGTCTGCGGCGACGCTTCGCGCATGGCCAAGGATGTCGACGCCGCCTTGCATGCCGTCGTGGCCGAGCATAAAGGCATCGACGCCGAGGGAGCCGCCGCCTACGTTGAGGAGCTGAAGCGCAACAAGCGCTACCTCCGCGATGTCTATTGAACCGACAACGTCGCCCGCCCGGATCGAGCGCATCTGGATCTCGCCGGGCCACGACTTCAAGGGCCGCCACGGCAAAGGCCGCCTCGATCACGGTGTGGTCGAGGTGGACGCGGTGGAATGCCACGCGGGCAAAGGGCTGGTGGGCGACCGCTATTACGACCACAAGCCCGATTTCAAGGGCCAGCTGACCCTGATCGACGGCGCGGTGATCGACGCCCTGCAATGCGCGTTTGCCCTACCGGAGATCGACCCGGCGGCGTTTCGGCGCAACGTGCTGGTGCGCGGGCTCGACCTCAATGCGCTCATCGGTAGCCGCTTCTTCCTTGGGGAAGTGGAGCTGGAAGGCAGCGAGGAATGCGCGCCCTGCTACTGGATGGACGAGGCGATTACGACCGGCGCTTTTCAGTGGCTGAAGGGCAGGGGAGGCCTTCGCTGCCGCATCCGCCAAAGCGGCTGGCTACGGGTGGGCGAGCAGTGACTTGCGCAAGGCGCTCGGCGTCTCGCCCGTAATACGCTGGAAGGCGCGGATAAAGTGGAAGCGACTGGAAAAGCCGCTTTCGTAGGCCACGGCGTCGAGCTTCAGTTCGGGATCGGCCAGCAGCGTACAGGCGTGCTCTACCCGCACCCGCGCCAGCTCGTGCACCATCGTGAAGCCCAGATGCGCGCGGAAGGATGCCTGCAGCCGCCGCGAGGAAACGCCCACCTGCTGCGCAATCTCTTCGACGCGCAGCGGCTCGCGAAAACGGTCGCGAATCAGCCGGAGGGCCTGCGTGGTGGGGAGATCGGGCACGGCAATGGTATCGGTCGACTTGCGGCTGGTGACGCCGGTCGGCGGGATGAGGATCGGCTCGCCGGCACCTCCTTCCCCCGCCATCAGCCGCTGCAGCAGTTGGGCCGCTTCATAGCCTTGGCGCTCGTGGTTACAGTCGATGCTGGAGAGGGGCACTTCTGCCAGGTCGCAGACGATCCGGGTGTCGTCGGCCCCGAGGATCGCCACTTGTTCGGGAATACGGTAGCCGGCTTCGAGACAGGCAGTGGTGACTTCGAGCGCATTGACGTCGTTCAGCGCCCAAAGGGCCACCGGCAGCGGCAGCTCGGCCAGCCGCTCGCGAAGCTGGGCAAAAGGGATCTCGCAAAACGCCGCGCCGGCAGCCTGAGCAGTTTCACGGTAGCCCTCGCTACGGGCGCGCTCGATCGGGTTGTCCGCGAAGCGCACAAAAGCCAGCTGGCGGAACCCCAGGGCGAGGAAGTGCTCCGCCGCCAGCCGCCCGATCTCCCGGTGGTCGACCAGCACACGCGCGGTCGAGCGGTAGTCGCCAAAGGTCTGCAGCCCCACGATGGGCACTGTAGCGCGTTCCAGCAGGTCGACCAGTGGCACAAGCCGCCTGGAGGCCCCCGGGTTGGCGATAATGCCATCGCCCCGCCATTGCGCGAAGGCTTGCGCCGAATGGGTCCACCGCATCCGGCAGTCGAGCACCCAGCCGTGCTCGGCCGCCACCTTGGCCACGCCCTCGAATACACGGTCTTCCCACCAGTAGAGGGCGATCAACACCCGCTGGCGGGAGCCGGGCAAAGGATGAGCGGGCAGGGCGGTCGGCATCGTCTTACACCGGGTCGATCCACTCATCGTTGATGGCGACCTCTTCCGGCGCCTGGCCTTCCTCATCGGTGATGGTGAAGGTGGTCGTCTGGCGAATGTCCGCCGAAGAGGCCCCGATCATTACGGTAAAGCGGCCCGGCTCGACCACCCATTGCTGCTTCGCGTCGAACAGCTGCAGGTCTTCGCGGTCGAGCGTGAACTCCACCACGCGGCTTTCGCCCGGCGCGAGGTGCACCCGTTGGAAGCCCCGCAGTTGCTGCTCGTAAGTCGTCACGCTGCTGTAGTCGTCGCGCAAATAGAGCTGCACCACTTCGTCGCCCGCGCGCTGCCCCTTGTTGGTAACGGTGACGCGCACGCGGATGTCGTGATCGGCGGTGCTCCGCTTGGGCGTCACCTCCAGCCCGGCATAGCCAAACTGGGTGTAGCTCAAGCCGTGGCCAAAGGGGTAGAGCGGGCCTTCCACTTGCCCGTAGTCCTGCGCCTGCGCTCCCGGCTTGGTCGGGAAGTTGAAGGGCAGCTGGCCGACCGACTGCGGCACCGTCACCGGCAGGCGACCCGCCGGGTTGTAATCGCCCAGCAGCACCTCGGCGAGTGCCGTGCCGCCGTCTTCGCCCGGGAACCACATTTCGAGGATCGCGGGCACTTGGCGGGCGGCAAACTGGGTGCTCAGCGGGCGTCCGTTGGAAAGCACGAGCACCACCGGCTTGCCCGTCGCGTGGAGTGCACGCAGCAACTCCTCCTGATAGCCCGGCAGGTCGAGGCTGATGCGGCTGCGCGATTCGCGGCACTGCTCGTCGGTCTCGCCGAGGCACGCGATGATCACGTCCGCATTGCGGGCGGCGGCCACGGCGGCCTCGATCCCCGCGCGCACGTCGGCCGACGGCGGCTCTTTGTAGACGTCGCTCAGCGGCCAATTCTCGTCGGCAGCTTCGACTCCCTTCACAAAGTCGATCTCGCATTTGCCTTCCAGCGCGGCGCGCAGACCCTCCAGCGGGGTGGTAAAGTCGAGATGCTGGGCGCCGTAGCGGCTCCACCAGGCGCGGTTATGGTCCGACATCGGGCCGGTCACGAGCACGCGCTTGAGCTTCCCGGCATCGAGTGGCAACAGGCCCCCCTCGTTCTTGAGCAGGATGATCGACTCCCGCGCGGCCTGGGCCGCCGTGGCCATGTGCTCCGGCGCGCGCACGACGTCGGCCGCTTTGGCCGGGTCGGCGGCAAAGGGGCGGTCGAAGAGGCCAAGGCGGAACTTCACACGCAGGATGTCGCGCACCCGGGCGTCGATCACCTCCATCGAAAGGCTGCCATCGCGCACCAGCTCGCGCAGGGGCTCCGCATATTCTTCGGGCGGGGTAAAGTTGGTGCGCACATTCAGCCCGGCCTCGACGGACAGGCGGATCGCTTCCTTGGGGGTAGGGGCTACGCGGTGTTTCTCGTGGATAAACTCCACCGCCGCGCTGTCGGAGACGACATAGCCCTCGAAGCCCCACTCGTCGCGCAGGATGTCTTGCAGAAAGAGCGAGCTGCTCTGCACCGGCACCCCATCATAATCGTTGTAGGAAGACATCACGCCCAGCGCGCCACCCTCACGGATCGCCTTGCGGAAAGGCGCCAGGTACATCGTCTGGACTTCGCTCCAGGTCGCGTGCGGATCGGTGCGGGCATGGCCGTCGCGCCCCCCCTTGGGAATGCCGTAGACGGCGTAGTGCTTGAGGGTCGAGGCCACGCCCTGCTCCTGGATCCCCAGGACTTGTTGCAGGCCCAGCTCGGAGATGAGAAAGGGGTCTTCGCCGTAGCTCTCGATGATGCGGCCCCAACGCGGGTCGCGGGCCACGTCGAGCACGGGGGAATAGACGTTGCTGTAGCCGAGCGCCTTGGCCTCGCTGCCCGTCACCCGGCCAATCTCGCGCACCAGCTCCGGGTTCCAGGTGCTGGCTACGCCCAGCTGGGCGGGGAAGCTCGTGGCCTCGGAGTGCATCAGACCGCGGATGCCCTCGTTGGTAAAGTCGACCGGGATGCCCAGCCGCGTTTCTTCGATGAACCACCGCTGCACCTCGTGGATGGCCGCCGTGTGCTTGGCCCAGGGGAGATCGTGCTCCGGGTTGGGGAGGCCGCCATCCCAGCCCTCGTTGCCGTTCATGTGCTCGTCGATATTGCCGATGCCGTCCTTCCACATCCGCTCCTTCCACTGCGAGGTAGGCAGCTCATCTTTGAGCACGCGAGGGAAACCGTAGAGGGTCGTCATCTGCGCCGTCTTTTCTTCCAGCGTCATGCGGCCCAGCAAGTCGTCGATGCGCGCGTCTTCAGGTAAGGATGGATCCTCATACGGGTCCATTTCTCCGTTCTTGTTCAGGTCGATCCAGCCATCATGGTAGATCTCGGGAGCAGGTTGGGGCTTCATGGCGGGAGCTGCCCACGCGGAAGCCGTTGCGAACAAGGCGCATGCAAACGCGAGGGAGGCGGGGAGTCGGGGTTTTGATACGGTTGTCATGGCAGGGGATGGCATCGAGTTTGATCGTTTGCGCGGCCTTGGCCAATCGTAAAGCGTGCGGTTTTGCGCGTTATATGTGACTAAATGCGCCAGATTTCAGCGGTTTACCTCCAATATCCCTGAAACAAGGGATTCTTTTCAGAGCCGTCAGGAATTATGATGGCGGTCAACGGGCACCGCAGTTTTGCCTTCCTGTGACGGCGACTACCCCCAAACGGAGCCCGTGTTGCTCCTACCGACGGGCCCTAACCCCACCACTCCTCCAATATGCAGTATCTCTGCCCTTGCACGTATCTACGTAAATACGGGCGCCTCTTCGCTACCTTGCTTGCCTCCACTGCCGCATTTCAGGCGGTAGAAGCGCAGCGCCAGATGGAAAATCTGGGCCGTGGCGTCGTCGCCATTCGCAATACCGACAACAGCGTTTTCGTCAGTTGGCGTTTGCTCGGCTACGAGCCGCAAGACCTGCCGTTCAACCTCTACCGCTCGGCCAACGATGGCATGGCCGTGAAGCTGAACGCCGAGCCGCTCGCCGCCGGCACCAACTTTACCGATACCACGGCCGACCTCAGCGTCCCGAACGCCTATTTTGTGCGGCCTGTGATCAACGGCACGGAGCTTCAGGCCAGTGCCGCCTACACGCTGCCCGCCAATGCATCCGACCGGCCCTACTTCAGCGTGCCGCTCGAGCCCACGCCTTGGGCTACCTACGTCCACACTGCTTGGGTGGGCGATCTCAACGGCGACGGCGAGTACGATTACATCGTCAACCGCCTGCCTTCCGTGACGGGGAGGCCCTGCCTGCTCGACGCCTATCTGAGCGACGGCACCTTCCTCTGGCGCGTCGACTTCGGCCCCAATTCCGTCGACCCCGACAACATCGAGCCGCCCGCCTCCACCATCAGTGCGGGCCACAACGACGGCGTTACGGTTTACGACCTCGATGGCGACGGTCTCTCCGAGGTGGTGATCATCACGGCCAATGGCGTCACCTATGGCGACGACAGCGAGTTCACCTACGGCGATAACATGACCCAGTTCGTCTCGGTGCTCGACGGGATGACCGGCGGCCCCCGTGCCACCGCCCCGGTGCCGACCGACTATATCGCCGACGGCACCGTGGCCGGCCACTTCGGCATTGCCTACCTCGATGGCGAAAAGCCCAGCTTTGTCTTCAAGGCCAAGAACCGTATCGGCAGCGGCGCCTTCAATGTTATGGTGACGACCTGGGACTTCGACGGCACCGACTTGACCCAGCGTTGGAAGTTCGCGCCCGGCAGCGAAGTCGACTACCCCAACTTCCACCAGATCCGCATTGCCGATGTCGATGGCGACGGCCGCGACGAAGTCTGTGATGGCGGTTACGTGCTCGATGACGACGGCACCGTGCTCTACAACCTCAAGGATCAGGGCGTCGTGCACGGCGACCGCTTCCACATCGGCGATCTCGACCCCGACCGCCCCGGCCTGGAAGGCTTTGGCATCCAGCAAAACAACGGCAGCGGGTTGCTCTACTACGTCTACGATGCCGCCACCGGCGAGATGATCCACCAGCACTTTGGCGGGATCGAAGACACCGGGCGCGGCACGGCCGCCGACATCAGCGCAGCGCACCGCGGCTACGAATACTGGTCGTTCCACGGCATCCACGAAATCGAGGACGGCAGCGTCATCTCGCCCAACCCGCGCCGCCCGTGGCCCAACTTCCGCATCTGGTGGGATGGCGACGTGATGAGCGAAAACCTCAACCGCGAGATCGTCGAAAAGTGGGACCCGACTACCGGCGGCACGATCAACCTGCTCTCGGCCGGTAATGATGGTGCGGTCGATTCCTGGCGCGACGCGGCCCAGTTTTACGGCGACATCATGGGCGACTGGCGCGAAGAAGTACTCTTCGAAAATTCCGACCGCACGGAGTTGATGATCTACACCACGCCGATCCCGACCGACGTGCGCCTCTACACGCTGCCCCACAACCCCACCTACCGGGCCGGCTTTACCGTCAAGGGCTACCTCCAGTCGCACATGATCGACTATTACCTGGGCGACGGCATGACCTTGCCGCCCGCCCCGGACATCGTGCCCGTGCTCAGCTCCACCGCGACCGCCCCCTCCATCACCGGCTTTAGCGACGACGCCGGGCACTCCGCTGGCGACCACTTGACCAACGACAACATGCCCACGCTCTCCGGCATCGCGCCCCCAGGCTCGACCGTCATCGTCTCTCGCGTGGGCGGCAGCGACGACGGCACGGCGGTGGCCGACGCCAGCGGCGCTTGGACGTTCCCTTACGAAACGGCCTTGGCCGATGGCAGCCACTACCTTCTGGCCCGCCTCGATAACGGCCAGGACGACTACTCGCTGCCCTTTGTGATCGAGATCGAAACCGTCGTGCCCGACGCGCCGGTGATCGAAGTCGTGGCGGCCTCCGAAGGCGGCTTTACCGTGATCGGCACCGCCGAACCGCTCTCCCGTGTGGAAGTTGAAGTCAGCGGCCTTGGCCTGATCGGCACGGCCAGCGTCGATGCCAATGGCAACTGGATGCTGCCCTACAGCGGCGATCCGTTGACCGCCGGCAGTCACACCGTCTCGGCGGTGGCCGAAGACCCGGCGGGCAACCTGAGCAGTGCGGCCCAAAAGACGCTCGATGCGGATGTGGCGGTGCCCAGCGTGGGCGGCGTCGTCACCGATACGGGCGTGGATGATGCCGACGGGATTACGACCGATGGCGCGCTGGTCTTCAGCGGCACGGCCTCCGCCGGTGCCACCGTTTCGATCCTGCAGCTCGGTGGCGGCGTCATCGGCACCGCCACGGCCAACGGCAGCGGCGAATGGGAATTCGACTACTCCGGCACGACGCTTGAGCCCGGCAGCTACACCTTTGTCGCCATCAGCTCCGACGGCCTCGGCTCGGTGCTGTTCCCGGTGACGGTCGACCAGATGGCCCCGACGGTCGCCTCCGTAGAGCTGATCTCGCCCGAGTCCAGCACTTCGAGCGCCACCGCCGCAACCTTCCGCGTCACCTTCTCGGAAGCCGTAGCGGGCGTCGATGCGGCCGACTTCGCTCTTGCGTTGGGCAGCTCCCTCACCGGCACGATCAGCACGGTCGAGCCGGCGGAAGGCAACGCCTTCGACGTAACGGTCGAACCGCTCGACGGCGCCGGCACGTTGCAACTCACCGTCAACGCCGCTGGCACGGGCATTACCGACGTGGCGGGCAACGCCCTCAACGGTGGCTTTGCCGAGGGCGACGTCTTCACCCGCGTGCTGCTCGGCAGCGGCACCTGGACGCACTCCCTCACGGGCGGCAACTGGAGCGACAACGCCAACTGGGAAGGCGGCATCGTCGCCGACGGCCTGGACCAGACCGCCAATTTTGCCACGGTGGATGTTGAAGAAACGCTCGAAGTAGTCCTCGACCAGCCGCGCCGCATCACGCACCTCAACTTTGGTGATGCCGATGCAAGCAGCGCGGGCAACTGGCTGATCAGCAACGGCAGCGGTGCGGGCAGCGAGCTGACGCTGGCTGGCGACCTCCAAGGCCCCTCCATCACGGTCGACGGCCTGGCTGCCGAAAGCACTGCCACGATTGCAGTGCCCCTGGCAGGCACGGCTGGTTTTGCCAAGCGCGGCGCGGGCACGCTCGTCCTCGCCAGCGAAGGCTCCCTGTCGGGCTCGATCAACGTCGACGCCGGCCAGCTGATCGTAGATACGGCAGCCAGCTACCGCCCCGGCAGCATCGCGGTCAACGGCGGGGGTAACACCTTCCGTATCGCAGGTGGCGAAATCGTCTCCGATGGCGATGCCGACATCAACGGCGCCGGTGCGCTCATCATCGACGGTGGCACCGCCAGCTTTGGCCGCATCTACGGCAGCAACAACTCCGGCAACGTCGCCATCCTCAACGACGGCCTGCTCATCGCGAGCACGGTCGAGTTCCGCCGCAGCACCGCCGGCAGCGTGTCTTATAACGACGGCCTGATCATCCGGGGCGGCGAGGCCCAACTGGGCGATATCCACCTGGGCACGGCCAACTCCAACGCGGCCATGTCCGTCGAAGGCGGCACGGTTTCGGTCACGGGCCCGATCATGTTGGGCAACCAGAGCACGGGCGGTCGCGGTGGCCACCTGCGCGTGACTGGCGGCAGCTTCTATGCTACCAACCTCGTGGACGGCCTCGTCATTGTGCGCGGCAACAACAACGGGTCCGTCGCACAGTTCCTCGGCGGCACCAGTGTGGTCGACCGCATCAAGCTCGGCTTCGACGAGACGATCACGCTCGGCACCGCCACGCTCACCCTCAACGGCGGCACGCTCTACGTGGGTGCAGGCGGCATCGAGCGACGGGGGACGGGCGACTTTGTCTCCAACGTCTCCCTCGTGAGCGGCACCCTGGGCGCCAAGTCGGACTGGTCGACGCAAGTGCCCCTGGCACTCAGCGGCGAGGGCGACGTGACGGTCCACACCGCCAACATCAACGGTGACGCTCGCGACATCACGCTGGCGGGCGACATCTCCGGCTCGGGCGGCATCGTCAAGACTGGGGCAGGGCACCTCGTGCTCAGCGGCAACAGCAGCTTTGCCGGCGCCCTCGCGGTGCAGGAAGGCGAGCTGGTCGCCAACGGCACGATCGGAGGAGACGCGGCCCTCACAGTTGCCGGCGGTCGCCTCAGCGGCGGCGGCATTGTCGACCGTGCGGTGGCGCTGCAAAACGGCGGCACCCTGGCCCCCGGCGCGGCGACGCCCGGCACCGGCCTCACGGTCTCGTCCCTCGATTGGCAGGCCGGCGGCATGCTGGAGTTTGTCCTCGGCGGCTCGACGAGCACGCTCAGCGTCACCGGCGCGCTCGGCAAGTCGGGCGAAGGCTCGCACGTCATCCGGATCAGCGCAGGCAGCGGAGTCGAAGCCGGCCAGGTGTATACGCTGGCAGCCTTCGGTTCGACGGACCTGACGGCGGCAGACATCACGGTCGAATCGCTCACCCCGGGCCTCGGCGGCGAAGTCAGCATCAGCGGCGGCACCCTCAGCGTCACGCTGGTGGCGATGGCGACCAGCTATGCCCAATACGCTGCCAGCATCTTCCCGGTGGGAGCCGAAAACACAGGCGCGACCGATGATTACAACGGCGACGGCATCAGCAACTTCCTCGCCTTTGCCTTCGGCATCGACCCCATCACCGGTGAAGGCCACGGCAACCTGCCGCAGGCATCCGGCCTCGGGGCCTATGAAGATGGCGCGGCGGTGACGCTCACCTACACCCGCCCGCAAAACGTGGCGGTGGAATACCACTACGAAATCTCGACCGACCTCACCACCTGGACCGCTTTGGACGCCGATGCGGCCCCGGGCTATGAGATCATCTCGGTGGAAGACAACGAAGACCTGACCGAAACGGTGCAGGCCCACATTCGCCATCCCGACGCGTCGAAGTTCTTCGTCCGCGTCGTCGCCGAAGACCCTACGCTTTAGTACGGTAATAGGTAGCAATAACAGACCAGCGGGATTTCCCGCAAATAGGGTGGGAGGGCTCCTGTAGCGGGAGCCCTCTCTTCCGTTAGGGCATGAGTAATGCCTTCATTGCCATTTTCATTATGCAGAAATTTCGTCTCTTTCGATTTTGCCCCTTGGGGCTTTTTACTGCCCTGATCGTTTGTCTTGTCGGCACCTTACGGGCTCACGCCCCCTTTGAGGCCTCGACCGAGGGCCTCGTGACGGACGACCACGTGGAGCTGCGGGTAACGCTGGGGCTAGACGCCATGAACGCCCTGCTCGCACACGCCGGTTATCCGCCGGAGAAAGTCGCCGAAACCACCCGTGCGCTCCAGCCCGGCCTGACGGTCGAGCAGGATGTCTCGCTCGCCCCGCACCTGTTTGTGGTGCAAAGCGGCGCGGAAACCGTGGCGGCCGAGCGGGTCGTGACCGAGGCCAAGGGCCTGGAGGTCGATATTGTGCTCATCTACCCACGCCCGGCAGCCTCGCGACTGGGCCTGCACCTCACGCTCTATGAGGCGGTGCCGGAGTTGACGAAGAGCGTCATTACGCTGTTCGGCTCCGATGGTCGCTCGCTGGGCATGGCGGTGCTCCGCCACGACGACGCCACCATTTCGCTGCCTTTGCTACCGGTCGCAAGGCCAGAGGCGGCTCCGGTGGCAGGCTCGGCAGAGGGCGAGGTCGCCGCAGTCGAATCCCTGCCTTCGCCGGGGATTTCTCTGGGCGAATTTTTTCGGCTGGGCGTCGAGCACATCCTGATCGGGCTCGACCACCTCCTGTTCCTCGCCGCGCTCCTGCTGGGCGTGCGCAGCCTCAAATCCATGCTCGTGGTGATCTCGTGCTTCACGCTGGCGCACACGCTCACGCTGGCCCTCGCGGCGCTCGACCTCTTCACGCTGCCCGACTGGTTTGTCGAGCCCTTCATTGCCGCCTCGATCATCTTCGTCTGCCTCGACAGCCTGCTGCGTCGTGATCATGAGGCCGATCGCTGGTGGCTCGCCGGGCTTTTTGGGCTGGTGCACGGCTTCGGTTTTGCCGCCATTCTGCGCGAAATGGGGCTCGGGCCGGATCTGAAGGAGTTGGTTTCGTCTCTGCTGGCCTTCAACCTCGGGGTAGAGGCCGGGCAAGTTATGCTGGCGGCCCTCGTATTACCGCTGCTGCTGTGGGCGCGCCGCCACGTCGTCTGGAGCCGCTACGGCGCGCCTGCGCTGACTTGTGCGATCATTGCCATCAGCGTCTATTGGGTGGTGGAGCGGTTAGGGGGTG
Source organism: Verrucomicrobiota bacterium JB022 (assembly GCA_030673845.1). Classification (NCBI taxonomy): domain Bacteria; kingdom Pseudomonadati; phylum Verrucomicrobiota; species Verrucomicrobiota bacterium JB022. The sequence continues at coordinate 6,000 of JAUTCQ010000020.1, read as the reverse complement.
CTGCCCCCGGGCACGGTTGACGGTCAGAGGCGCAGAGTTTTTGAGTCCGGAACTGCCTTGTTTTAGGGATACCTCGTGCTGCATCTACTGTGTTAGGGTTAGACGCGTCCTTTTTCGGGACAGGTGTCAGAATAATCCCCTCACACGTCGCCGCCCCTGCCTCGTGGGCAGCGAAACACCCTCTTATTCCCCATGCTCAAAACTCCCCGAAACCGGTGCAGGCTCGGCCTGCGCCAGCTGTTGACCCTCTTTGCGATGTCGCTTGCGACCAGCTTATGGGCCGAGGTGCCCGAGCGGCTCAACCTCAACTTCAACCCGGGCTGGCGGATGGGGGTGGGCGAATTTCCCGGCGCCGAGCAACCCGGCTTCGACGATTCTGCCTTCGAGCCGGTGACGCTGCCGCGCGCCTGGAACGAAGACGACGCCTTTCACCTCTCCATTCACGACCACCGGACCGGGATTGCCTGGTACCGCAAGCGCTTCAAGCTGCCGGAGCGCAGCGAACCGGGCAAGGTCTACATCGAGTTCGAGGGCGCGCGCCAACTGGCGGAAGTGTGGGTCAACGGCGAGCGAGTCGGCTCCCACGAAAACGGCGTCATGGCCTTCGGCTTCGACCTCACCGGCTACGTTAAGCCCTGGCCGGAGGAAAACGTCATCGCCGTGCGCACCGACAACGCCTGGGACTACCGGGAGCGCGTATCCGGGCAAGGCTTCCAGTGGGCCGACCAGAATTTCAACGCCAACTACGGTGGGCTCGTCAAAAATGTGCGCCTCCACCTGACGGGTATCCTGCACCAGACCTTGCCGCTCTACTCCAACCTCGGCCACACCGGCGTCTATATCTACCCGACGGAAATCGACGTCTCAGGCCAGAGCGCAGTGATCAACGTGGAGTCGGAAGTCGTGTTCGAACCGCGCCACAACCAGCCCTTCGAGTTCGAGGTGGAGGTGCGCAACCCCGAAGGCAAGCTGGTGGCCGCCTTCTCCGGGGGCGAATTCGTGGCCCCGCAGCGCGGCCGGATCGTCGCAACCGCTTCGGCCCGGGTGGAGAATCTGGAGTTCTGGAGCTGGGGCTACGGCTACCTCTACGAAGTCACGACGCTGCTGAAGGTCGACGGCGAAGTCGTCGATCGCGTCCGTACCACCACCGGCTTCCGCCAGACCGCCTTCGAAGACGGCGTCGTCAAACTCAACGGACGCGTAATCCATGTGAAGGGCTACGCTCAGCGCACTTCCAACGAGTGGCCTGCGATCGGCCTCTCCGTGCCGCCGTGGCTCAGCGATTACTCCAACGCGCTGATGGTCGAAAGCGGCGCCAACATGGTCCGCTGGATGCACGTCACCCCCTGGAAGCAGGACGTGGAATCGTGCGACCGCGTGGGCCTGATGCAGATGCTGCCGGCGGGCGATTCCGAGCGCGACGCGACCGGCCGTAAGTGGGTCCAGCGTCTGGAGCTGATGCGCGACGCGATTATTTACAACCGCAACAACCCCAGCGTGATCGTCTACGAGGCGGGCAACAACGAGATCAGCGAGCCCCATATGGCCGAGATGAAGGCCCTGCGCGACCGCTTCGACCCTCACGGCGGCCGCGCCATCGGCAGTCGCGACATGCTGGGCTCGCAGGAGGCCGAATATGGCGGCGAGATGCTCTATATCAACAAAAGCGCCGGCATCCCATATTGGCAGACGGAATACTCGCGCGACGAAGGCCTGCGCAAATACTGGGACGAGTTTTCGCCTCCCTACCACCCGGACGGCGACGGACCGCTCTATCGCGGCCATCCCGCCCGCGCCTACAACCGCAACCAGGATTCGCACGCCATCGAAAACGTCGAGCGCTGGTACGATTACTGGCTTGAGCGTCCGGGCACAGGGCGGCGCGTCAATGGCGGTGGCCTCAATATCATTTTTTCGGACACCAATACCCACTACCGTGGCGCCGAGAACTACCGCCGCAGCGGCGAAGTCGACCCGATGCGCATCCCCAAAGACGGCTTCTTTGCCCATCAGGTGATGTGGGACGGCTGGGTCGATCCCGCGCAACCGGCCGCCCACATCATCGGACATTGGAATTACAAGGCAGGTGTCGTCAAAGACATCCACGTCGTTTCCAATACCGACGCGGTGGAGCTGCGCATCAATGATCGCTCGCTGGGGCAGGGCCAGCGCCAGCACCACTTCCTCTTCACCTTCGAAGACGTCGCCTGGGAGCCGGGTGTGATCGAAGCCGTGGGGCTAGACGCCCGTGGCAAGCCCGTCTGCACTGCGCGCCATGAAACGGCGGGTGAGCCGGTGGCGCTGAAGCTGGAGATCATGCAATCCCCCACCGGCTTGAAGGCCAACGGTGCGGACGTCTTCCTCGCGCAAGTCGAAGTGGTGGACGCCCAAGGTCGGCGCTGCCCGACTGCGCTCAATAAGGTCGACTTCTCCCTCGAAGGGCCGGCGGAATGGCGGGGCGGCATTGCCCAAGGGCCCGATAATTACATCCTCGCCACGTCCCTGCCGGTCGAAGGCGGCGTCAACCGCGTGCTCGTCCGCACGCTGCCCGAGAGTGGTCGTATTACGCTGCGCGCCCAGTCCAAAGGGCTTCAGCCGGCTACGGCTTCCGTCCAATCTCAACCCGTGAGCGTCGCCGATGGCTGGTCGCACCAACACCCCGGCGAAGCGCTGGCCGCGCGTCTGGGCAAAGGCCCCACGCCGCAGGCCTCAACGGTTACACCCACCCGTTACGATGTGCCGGTGCGCACCGCCAGAGCTTCGGGTAACGATCCTCGCCTCGCCTTCGACGACAACGAAGCGACGGCCTGGGTGGGGCAGGGCTCGATCACTTTTGAGCTGGAGCGGACCGCTCGCTTGAGCGAAATCACGATGAAGACGGGCGGTTTTCGCGCCCGTAGCTACCCGATCCGCGTCTTGCTCGGCGGGCAGGAAGTCTTCTCCGGCGTCACCCCGCGCAGCCTGGGCTACATCACGCTGCCCCTGAAGGCAGCAGCAGAGGGCCGCACGGTAGAGATCCAAGTGCTGGCTGGCAGCGAAGCGCGCGACGCTTTTGGTGAGATCACGGAATTGATCGACCAGGGCAACGCCACGACCGGCGAAGAAAACGTCGGCCAAGGCGAGCTGTCGCTGATCGAGATCGAGTTCTACGAGTCAGTGGTCGGGGCAGGCAAAGAGCCGTCCATCCTTTGACGGAAAGTAGATTTAACGGCAGCTTGCTCAATCGGGGAACAGGCGGGGAAGGGGATTGGCACTCGACTTTCCTGAAGACACCACCATGCTGCGGGGCTTTTCGATCAAGTTCTGTCAACCTCGTCATGCCTCAACCGCCAAGTTTCGTGAGCCTCCAATGTTTGCTCGATTGGAGAGCAAACAGCAGTTTCACGCAGCTTTATTCGCTACACTTTTCGGCGATGCCGCTTCAGGACTGGATCGGCCAATGCTGCTCTGCAGAGAGCTGAACGCTTGCGAATCTCATTTGTCTACCATGGCTGCTCCGAAAATTTCCATCTGCCTGCCTAATCTGAATCACCGCCGCTTCCTGCCGGCCAGAATCGACTCCATTTACGCCCAGACATTTCAAGACTGGGAACTCATTGTGGTCGACAGCCATTCCGATGACGGTTCCTGGGAATACATGCAAGAGCGTTTTGCTGGAGACCGGCGGGTAAAAATGTTCCAAACCCCACGCGACGGTCTGTATCGTAATTGGAATCGCTGTGTCGAGCATTCCAGTGGTGAATACGTTTACTTCGCCACGAGTGACGACACTTTTTATCCTCAATGTCTGGAGCGGGCTTGTACAGCGTTGGAGCAGCACCCCAAAATCGACTTGTGCGACTTCAATATCCACATGCTCGATGAGCAAGGAAAGGTCTTGGAGAATAAGTGGGATAATATGTTCAACGTAAAGGTCTTCGACGGATGGATGCACCGTGACCATACTCGCTCGGGCGCCGCCGATCTTTTGATGATGCCTTGCATAGGGACGATTATTGTATCGATGACGGGTGTGCTCATCCGTAGAAGTCTTTTTGAAAAGACAGGCCTCTTCCCCACCGAATACGGGCCGATTGGAGACTATGCTTGGCAGATGATGGCTTTCACGCACACCGATGTAGTGCATCTCGCCGATTATCTGGCCACTTGGCGGACTTACGAAGGCCAGCTGACGCAGCATGATACGCTGTCGAATCTAAAGCGGACCGCCAAAGTCTGTTCTGATTACGCAAGCCGATTTGACCCGGCCTTCCGGGATTCCTGTCGTCAGCTGCAGGTCAATATTTTACGCCACGAATGTCGTAATTTTCCTCGCTTCAAGCGCAAGGTATTGAAGTCACCGCAATTGGCGTTGTGGTTCTGGCTTGAGAAACGCCAAGGACGTAATCCATGGTTTACCAAAGCTTGGATGGACCAGCGTTTTAAGAGGGATGATTTCCGACCTCTTAGCTCAAGCAAGGTTTGATGCGATTGGATGATCCAATTGGTTGATACGACTTGGGGCTTTGAGCAGTTTCGGAGACTATCGTCCGGTAGTTTAGTCCAACCAAAAAAGCGCGAGGACTTTTAGCCCCCGCGCTTGCCAGATAGAAACAACGTCGCACCCGAAAGTTAACGCGAGATGAAGCCCCAGGCGCCGTCGCTGCCGATGAAGCCCTCCTCGATGTAGATCCACTGCCCGAGATCGTAAGACCAGATCCAAGGGGTCGAAGCCACTTGCACCCATCCCATCCATTCGCCCGTGTCGGCATTATTGTTGGCATCTACACTAAAGCCCGACCAAGTGGTGCCGGTGCCGGGGGTCTCCGGAGAAGTGTCGCCCGGGATGTAGGCCCAAGTGCCATTGTCGGCAATGTTGCCCTCTTCGATGTAGAGCCACTTCTTGAACTTGTAAGACCAGATCCAAGGCGCCTGCTCGACATAGAGCCACTTCATCCATTCGCCCGTGTCGACGTTGTTGTCGTCGTCGATGTCAAAGCCTCCCCACGTCTCGTCTCCGCCACCGCCTTCACCCAGCACGATTACAGATGACCAGTCAGTGCCAAAGCGGATCTCGTCGACCTTGGAGCCCGTGTAGTCGATAAAGACTTCCCCATCATCAATGTAGTTGCTGAACCAAACCGTCACTCGGTCTGCTTCGAAGTCCGAAAGCAAGGAAAAGGTTCCAACAGGTTCGGAGGGAGCGGTGTTTGCAGAAATATCGGGATTGACCCAGAAGGAGCCCGTATCGGTGGTGAAGTCGAGCCTCATCACAAGAAGGGTGGTAACGCCATGTTCTACTGGAACCGAGGAGTTAACCGTCTTCGGGGAAGCGCGTTCTCCCCCCACCGACCATACACTGCCCCTCCACGCTGTCCCTAAGTAGAGCGAGTTGGTCGCACCATTGCCTAGCACCACCTGGATAAATCCACCGTCAGCAGGAGAGCCTGCTACGATGTTGGGCTGGATGAGTACACTCATCCAGAGCTCGCCCGGGGAAGTGGGGAAGTATACTTCGTCTATTTCGCGGGCGATATCTCCAACCTTCTGAGAGGGAGTCGTGCCATCGGAAAGTTCGAGTGCTCCACCGGTCGTCGCGAGATTACCATAAGAAAGGCCTTCTGCGCTGATGGTTTGGTTATGGACGACACTCCAGACGTCAAACCAGCCAAAACTGGTCTCTCCTGATGCTCCATCAAATGAGCCGGCCGGGATATCGAAGCCTTCGTAGGCCACAGCCTCCGCGGAGGCTGTAGTAGCGAATGCGCAGCCAAACCCTGCAAGGGTGGCAAAATTGGATAGGGTGGTCTTGAGGTAGGTGAGTTTCATAAGGAAAAATGGTTGTACTTTGTGTTATCCTTGAAGTAGATTGGTAATCTAGCACCCTGCTGAAAAAGCGCTTTGACCAGACGTTGAGGCAGTAACAAGTAACGTGCGATGCAGCTGCCGCAGCATCGCCGGCCCGATTTTCGGGCAATTTGTTGTGATTTGGGTAGCGCGGGGCGAGGGCGGCGGCGTTAG